>CAKVNP010000086.1 GCA_934777095.1 uncultured Clostridium sp.
TCATACATGCTTTATTTGATACAGATAAAATCACCATTTTACCTACCCTGCAGCATTCACTTACTACTTTATCAGCATCTTTTCCTGAAAATGAAATAGCTCCATCAAAACTTATTACTAAATCAAATTCACTTTCCTTAAACCTAGATAAATTTCTTCCATCACCACAGATAAAAGTTATATTATTTAATCCCTTTGACTTTGCCTTTTCTTCAGCTTTGCTAAGCATCCCAGGTGTAATATCAAGATGAGTAACCTTATAGCCCATTTCTGCTAAGGGAATAGAAAATGCTCCTGTAGCAGCACCTACATCTAAAATAGTTTTTACTCCATCTAAATTACTAAATACTTCTTTCCACCTAAGTAATCTATTTATCCTTTCATCATCAAAATCCTCTTCCTCTATATTAACTATGCTATTCCAGAACTCCTCATCTTTATTAAACTTTTCTTCTATCAGTTCATCCACCTCCCTCAATTGCCTTCATAATCAAAGAAACTCCTTAAAGGAGTTTCCACCACAATTCATAATTCATAATTCATCATTAAACAAGGTCTTCTAACAGTTCCTCATTTAAAACGCCTTCCGCTATTTGTCTAACTTCCCCTGTCATTCTCACGTTCCAGTCATCATCTATTTCAATAATAAGTTCTCCACCTAGCATTTTAATTTTCACCTTATTATCAATAAGTCCTCTTTTTCTTAAAACGCAGGCTACAGCACAAGATGATGTTCCTGAGGCCAAAGTAAATTCAGCTCCTCTTTCCCAAATAAGAATTTCTGCTTCATTTCTTGAAATAACCTTGGCAAATTGCACATTTATTCTATTAGGAAACATTTCATGATGTTCTAAGTATCTACCATATTCCTTAATTTCAGCTATACTTAAATCTTCCTTTAATACAACGCAATGAGGATTACCCATAGATACACAGTTAACTTCAAATTCCTTGCCATTAGCTATGATCTTCTGTCCAATAGCCTCTTCTGAAGCAAATTTAGTTGGAATATCCTTAGCTTTAAATATTGCCTGTCCCATATCAACAGTTATGAGCTTAGCCTTCCCCCTAGAAGTTACTTCTACAACATCAGCATTAACTATGCCGCCTTTAGTTTCTACTGTAAATTGTCTACTTTGCGTAAATCCATAATCAAAAATATACTTACAGAATATTCTAAGTCCATTTCCTGATTTTTCAGCTTCTGAACCATCTGGATTATAAATTCTAAGACCAAAATCAGCCTTATTTGATGGTACCTTTAAAAGAATTCCATCTGACCCTATGCCAAAATTAACATTACAGATTCTTTTAATTGCTTTTTCTGTTAATGCAAAGTTTATATTTGCAGAATCTAAAACTATATATTCATTTCCTAATCCATGTGTTTTCACAAAAGTATTTTCTTTCATTTTTCTAACCCCTCTATACCTATTACTTATTATCTATAATTTTATCCAATATCTTTGAACTATTTCGCCCTCTTCCTCTACTTCATTTTCTAAAACTCCACCTTGGCTCATTATTGTTTTTGCTGAAGCCGTATTAAGCTTATCGCAGGTTATTAACACTTTTTCCAAGCCAATTTCTTTTGCTATCGGAAGTGCTAATTTAAGCATTTCTTTACCATACCCTTTTCTTCTTTCACTTGGACGTATGCCATATCCAATATGACCACCAAAGTTATATAAGTATTCATTTAATTCAAATCTTATATTAATTGCCCCTAAAATCCTATCATCATCATCTACTAAAAAATATGTATATGCTGGCACTAATTCTTTTGGGCAGGTTTCCCTGCATTCTGCTTCACTTGTCTTCCTCAACCATTCTTCATACTCCATATCTTGTAGTGTTGAAGAAAAAGGAACAATTTTTTCTTCTCCCCATTCACTTATATAACTTAAATATTCATCTTTCATTTCTAACGAAGCTTTTTTTAATTTCATCCTCTCATCTCCACCCGCTATATAATTTTATATATTATAACATATTTAGTATTTTTTAACCACTTTCTTGATATTTCTCTTTTTGTTGCTTCAATATTTCTTAATTTTATAGTTCTTTACACATAATTTTTCTAAAATCATTCACCCTAAGTAGTATAAATAATTTAGGAGGTATATATTTTGAAAGCTATTGTTTATGAAGGATTTAATAAGGTTAAAATTGATAACGTTGCAGATCCAAAGATAGTAAAGAATGACGATATTATTGTAAAAGTTACTTCTACCGCAATCTGTGGCTCTGACTTACATTTAGTTCATGGAATGATTCCTAATATGCCTAAGGGGTTTATTTTAGGTCATGAGACAATGGGGATTGTTGAAGAAGCAGGTCCGGAAGTTACTAAGGTAAAAAAAGGAGATAGGGTAATTGTTCCTTTCCCAGTTGCCTGTGGCCATTGCTGGTATTGTGAACATGATTTGTTTAGTCAATGTGATAATTCCAATAATTATGGAGATGCTGGTGGTATCTTTGGTTACAGTAATACCTTTGGTGGATATGATGGAGGGCAAGCAGAATACTTAAGAGTTCCTTATGCCAATGTAGGTCCTACTGTAGTACCTGAAGAATTAGAAGATGAATCGGTTTTATTCTTAACAGATATACTGCCAACGTCCTTCTGGGGTGTGGAAATTGCTAGTGTAAGACCTGAGCATACTGTTATTGTTTTAGGCTGTGGACCTGTAGGTTTATTAACTATCAAATGGCTTATTAAAAAGAATGTTAAGAGGATTATTGCAGTAGACTGTGTAAACTATCGACTAAAACATGCTAAAAAATATGGTGTAGAAACAGTAAATTTCGAAGATTATGATAATACTGGCGAATACCTTAAGGAAATTACTCATGGTGGTGCTGATGTGGTCATTGACTGTGTTGGCATGGATGGCAAAATGTCAACCTTTGAAAAAATAGAAACAGCCTTAAAATTACAAGGAGGTTCAAAATCAGCTATTGAAATTGCTACCCAGGCAGTAAGAAAAGGAGGAACTGTTTCAATGGTAGGTGTCTATGGTGCTAAATATAATATGTTCCCTTTAGGTGATTTCTTCGCTAAAAATGTTACATTAAAGATGGGGCAATGTCCTGCCCAAGCATATATTCCTCATATTTTAGATTTAATAAAAAAAGGTGAATTTGATGCTAGGGACATAATAACTCATCAGCTTTCTTTAGATCAAGGACAACATGCCTATGAAATCTTTGATAAAAAAATCGATAACTGCATCAAAGTAATCCTTAAGACTAATTAAAAATTGAGCATAAGTCATCTTTAAATTATGACTTATGCCTTATTTTTATATTAAAAAACAATAACTATTCTGGTTACTCAAACATACTCTGAAACTCTTCATATCCCTCCTCTTTAAGCTTTTCCTTGGGGATAAATTTCAAAGAAGCAGAATTAATGCAATACCTCAGTCCACCTAACTTTTCTGGTCCATCACAAAATACATGACCTAAATGAGCATCTCCTAATTTACTTCTCACTTCTGTTCTAATCATTCCATGACTTTTATCCGTCTTTTCATTTATTAGCTTTCTATCTATTGGTTTAGCAAACGCTGGCCAACCACACCCTGAATTAAATTTATCCTTAGAAGAAAATAATGGCTCTCCGGTAGTTATATCTACATATATTCCGTCAGCAAAATTATTATCATATTTATTTATAAAAGGTCTTTCCGTACCATTTTCCTGAGTAACATAATATTCCTCCTCAGATAAAACTTTTCGTAATTGTTCTTTTGATTTTTTCTTATATTTACTATCCACTATTTATTAATCCTCCATATTTTATTATCAATTTTAGTATTCCTAATCTATCTAAACATATAAAAATACCTATAGACTAATTTATAGAAATCTATAGGTATTGATGTTAATTATCATTAATTTTTTTAATTGCTTCTTCTAATTCTTTTATATATTGTATATTATCTTTTAAATTTGTATAGATAACTTCATCCTTTGGCATTTTATATCTATGAGCCAATCTATTTCTTAATCTTCTAGAAGTACTATAAAACTCTAAAAATTCTTTACTTATCTTTCCTGAAGCATTTATAGTTTCCATTCCTTCTATTGCAGATATATCCACTTTATATTGTTTCAATATTTTTAATGAAATCGATATATAATCTTCACATAATATATGAAAATCTAAAAAATATGCTCTTATACTATGGTAAAGAAGCTTCTTAATATCATCATCATTACATTTATCTAATTTATCCATAGCTAATTTAAAATCTTCTTCCCACTCTTTAAAATCTTTTAAAAGCTTTAAAATTCTATCCCTATTAATCAAATAAATCCCTCTCTCTTAAATGAATAAAGTCACTATTTTCAATAAAGAAGCTATCAATTTCATTGTAAAATCTTTCATAAGAATTATTTTTACTATAAATAACTTTAGCTTCATTCATAATATTTTTAGCTAAGATTCTATCTAGCTCATGATCTAATTTTACAAGATCTACATCGTTATTTACCAACTTAGCTAATTCATCTTCTAACCTCAACTCATTACTTAATGAAATATCACCAATAATAAATATATCAAAATCAGAGTCTTCTCTAAAATCTCCCCTTGCCCTGCTGCCAAATACTCCAATCGAATCTAAGTTATACTTATTTGCCACTTTTTTCAAAGTATCATCTATATCCATAAATAGTGCCTCCCTTCATTAATTTATTATATTTTACCATACTTATTTGATTTATAGTAAATTTCAGTCTATTTTATTATTTTCAAGGCTTTCCCCTTAAGCAATCTCCACATTGTATTTCCATTTTTCTATTCCGTTTTCCACAATAAGGACAATACCAAGAACCATCTTCTAAAGAATAACTTTTAGTAACAGGCATAAATTCCTTGTGTTCTTTTAATTTATCCAATTCCATGCCAACCAAAGGCGCAACAGAAATACCCTTTGCTCCTCCGCCAGCAACACTTCCAAAATTAAGGCTTTTTAGATATCTTTTAATACTAAACTTATTCTTCAACGCTTCCCCACAATTCTGGCAATAGAAAGCATGATCATCATTTTCAAAACTACAAATCCTACACTTTTTCATCCCAACCCCTCACTTTCTCTCCCTAATAATATAATTATATTACCATATTTTTCTAATAAAAATAAAAAAGAAGAAGTTTAACACTATAACTTCTCCACTGCTCCTGCAAAAAATATCTTATAGATATTTTAAGCCTCCACTCTATTCACCTGCCGTCGGCAATATTCACTTGACGCAGTCACTACTTAGGCTTTCATTCCATTGATCTGCTGATATAAATAAGCTGCATATGAATCTGTCATTCCACAGATAAAATCAGTAACTAATAAAAGTCTAAAATATTCTTCACTGCATGCATTTTGTTCAATATTACTTTCACAGACAAATCGATAGTTTTTAGAAATTAATGAATATAGCTTACCATCATACCCCTTATAAGGTTTGACCTCCTTATTTAATGATGCTGGAATAAAGATATCAAGTAAATTATGTATTATGTTATAACCAACAATTTCATTATCCACAATCTTTTCATTAGTATAAACATATTCCTTTGAAATGCTTCTTAAAAATAAAGATATATTATTAGCTTTTGAATTACCAATTAAATCACCTTTATATTGTCCTTCCATAATTTTATCATAAGATTTTATAAATTCTTCTATTACTGAATCCCTTAAATATCTATTAAGCTTAATAATAAAAGATTTTAAGGCATATTCGCCTGGATCTTCATAACCATACTCCTCTTTCGCAATATCATAATTTTTTGATAGATAAAATGAAAGGCTTTCCTCTAACGTCTTTTCTTCATATCCCTCATTCTTGATAAATTCCTCATATTTCAACTTAAATATATCATGAGAGATAATCTTTTTATTGAAGGCATCTTCTAAGTCTCCTAAAAGATATGCTATATCATCAGCTGCTTCTAAAATATAAACTAATGGATTTCTACAGCACCAGATATTAGTATCTTCTGCTATTTCTTTAAATACTTCCTCCTCTGATTTATAGTAGCCGATCTTCCCCATACCACTCTGTTCCATTTGAATTGAGGAAACTGGATACTTTATTATGGCACTAAGCACACCGGTAGTTAAATTCATTCCATATCTATCTATTACAAAATGAAGCTTGGTAAGTATTCTAAGTCCCTGAGCATTTCCTTCAAAATTCATTAAATCAAAAGCTTCCTGTCTTTTTAAAGTAAAATTATATTTATCAAAGATAAAATTGTATGTTCCATCTTCATTTTCAAAAAGTTTTTCTTCAAACCATTCTCTAATAGCAACTTCTCCAAAATGCCCAAAAGGAGGATTCCCTAAATCATGAACCAGCCCTGCACAAGCTAAAATATTACTTATATCCTCAATCATCTCTACTGTTACTTTATCATCATCATCTTTAGTCTTTTCCACAAGCTTATACCCAATAGTAGTTCCTAATGATTTACCGATAGAGGATACTTCTAGTGAATGAGTAAGTCTAGTCCTCACAAAATCAAGCTTTTCTAAAGGAAACACCTGTGCCTTATCTTGCAATCTTCTAAAAGAAGCACTAAATAAAATCCTATCATAATCATTTTCAAATTCATCCCTGCAATCTAAACTACGCTTAATATTTTTATTATCCCTAATACGTTTTTTATTAAGAATTTCCTTCCACTTAAATCTAGCCAAAATAACACCCCTTATTTATTATGTGTATATTTTCTGCTTATTTATAATTAATATTCAATCCCCACTTATTTATAAATAAAAAATTATGAATTAAGAATTATGAATTAAGGAAAAAACTCCACAGTAGTTTAATTAAAATATATTTTTAAGAAATCCCCTAAGGGATTTCCACCTTAATTCATCATTTACTAATTTTAAACTTATAGTTTAATAATTTGTGAAGATATTTTCGTATGAGAAATCTAATAAAATTCTTATATTTGATCCTGCTTCTATCCAGTTAAGTACTTCTACCATCTTGCTTGGTGCTACTGCGATACATCCCCAAGTAGGTATTCCTACATCACAATGAAGGAATATTGCTGAGCTTTTCCCTGGGACCACTGGCCATCTATTATAATCAACTACTATTGAATATTGATAAGCATTTTGATAATCAGTTAAGTATTCTGCTGAATTCCATCTGCCATTTGCTTCCCCAAACTGCATCGTATTATAATATGCTGAATCAGGATCATCTATCCAATACTCGCTTCCATCTAATACCCTATAAGGAAGTACTGTTCCCGGATTTTGAGCTACACCAAAAGCTTCTGTCATACTATAGCTGCCTGTTGGTGTACACATATCCATTTCATAAACCTGGCTGGCAGCTTTAAGTCCTCCTGAACCTAACATTGCTGTCATCGAGTCATATTCCTGCCAAATTCCACTGCCATCCTTCTGCCAAAGCTTTAATTCTGCATAATAGCCCCCAGAACTAACTACTGTAATTAACTGTGAAGAATTTTGGGCAGCACTCGTATCTGCTATAGATAACGGTGCTATTGTATTTTGTTTATCAGCCTCATTACCTACATTACTACCATTATTGTTACTATTATCGTTCATAGTCTCATTTTCTGCTGAAGCTGCAGCTTCTTCCTCAGCCTTTTTCTTTTCTTCCTCTTCTTTTAACTGCTGTGCTTTTCTTTCTTCTTCCGCTGCTGCTTCTGCTGCAGCTAATTTCTCCTCTATTTCTTTTTTCTTATTATTATAATAATTCTTTAACTCTTTAATTGAGACTTCCGTATATTTTTCTGTTA
>CAKVNP010000087.1 GCA_934777095.1 uncultured Clostridium sp.
CAGGTGTGGCGGAATTGGCAGACGCACTAGACTTAGGATCTAGCGCCAATCGGTGTAAGGGTTCGACTCCCTTCATCTGCACCATATTTTTATGCGGTAGTGACTCAATGGCAGAGTGTCACCTTCCCAAGGTGAACGTTGCGGGTTCGAGTCCCGTCTACCGCTTTTTTTATGTACATTTATCTAAAAGCATATCGCTAACAGCATTTCAGACATAAATAAAGGAACTCATCAGAGTCCCTAAGATAATTTCTATTAATTAAATCCATTCTTCAGATAAATCTAAAGCTAATTCATCTAAAATATCGTAAGAATATTTTTGGTTGCCCATAAATCTATAAATAATATCTTCTTTCTTGAAGCCTTCCTTATAAAGCTTTAGGTCTTTTAACAGCCTTTTAAGAGCTCCGTTATGAAAACCAAGTATTTCAGATATTTCTTTAGGCCAATAATATTCTTTTGGTAGACAATTGTAAAGTTTTTGTTGTAGCTCTAGTTTATATTGAAGATCAACCACTTTATTTTGATGCGGACCATTTTTTCCGCGATGATGCATAGGACATAGATATAAATAATTAATCTCCACATCAAAGCCGCCTTCACTTCGATAAACTATATGATGTATATCTGCTTTTTCACCACAAATGCTACACTTATACAAACTGTTGCCCCCTTTTCTTTTATTAAATTTATTATATACTTAAACGTAAATATAATCAAATGGTGTAAAAAAATAACTGTTATTAAATTATACATATTGATTAATATTCAATTCAAGTGGTAAAATATACTATATAGAGATACTATTATTATATTTTTTTTAAATAGGGTTGGTGATAAAAAATGAGACATAAGTATAATTCATTTGAATATTGGCAGAACTTGATAAGTAAAAACAGCACTATTAGAGGCCAAATGTTTATGGAAAACCTACCTACTAAAAAGAGCCGCTATTTTCATACTTTAATATTTGGCAAGGGAAACGGACTGAATAATATATGGGGATATTTACCCGATGAAATGGCTTTGCTTGGATATATACAATATTCCTTTTTACAGGAAGCTTTTTATACCTGGATAAATGGACGAGATAAAACACTTTCATATATACCACCATATACAGTGGAAAAGATAATTACTGATGGTAGATTAAAAAATAAAATCAGTAAAGAGGAAGAAGAGAATATGAAAAGGCATTTAAATATGCTTAAAAAGATGTGGGGACTTCCTAAGGAAAAGGTAATGCGTGAATTGAAAAAGTTTGCAAGGGATTTTAATAGGACTTGGTATGGAGATCATTCAGAATTTTTATATTTAAAAGTCTTTGATACACCAAAGGATTTAGGGGAATTTGCAATACAATCAAGCTATATGAGTAGTTCACAAGAATTATTTGAAAAGACGACAAGTAAGAATGTAGATGATTTATTATATATTTGTGAAACGGCCACTGAAGATGAAGTTACTGGTAAAGCTTTTAGGAAAATATTGTTAAAATATTTTACTGAAATTATTTAAGGAATATTGACAGTAAATATTTAGGATGATATAATATTTATTGTCAATGATATGCGCTATTAGCTCAGTTGGTAGAGCACCTGACTCTTAATCAGGGTGTCCCCGGTTCGAACCCGTGATAGCGCACCATAATGAAAACACTGTAGAAGATGCAGTGTTTTTATTTTGTAAAAATAAGGTCGTTGACAAGTGTAGGAGAACTTGTTAAAATACAGATAAAATTTAATACCTTATCAAGAGTGGTGGAGGGACTGGCCCTATGAAGCCCGGCAACCTGATTTCTAATGATGAATAATTGATTTGAGTTAATTGTAATTCATAATTCTACATTGAATATTGTGGTGCTAATTCCATATAGATAAGAAGTGAAAAAAGTTAATAATATAATTTTATATAAAAAGCTTCAGTATGGTTTACTGAAGTTTTTATTTTTTACGCAAGAAGGAGATGACACAAATGAAGAAAGCAAATGGAAAGGCTTTGTTGCCTTTAGTGATTTTTATTATAGCTTATTTAGGATTATCCATAGCTGCCGGTGATATGTATGGAGTATCTGTAATAATTCCCTTTTCAATAGCAGCAATAAGCGCATTAGTAATGAATAGAAAGAAAACACTAAATGAAAAAATTGATACTTTCTGCAAAGGTGCAGGAGATAGCAATGTAATATTAATGGTAATTATCTTTATTTTAGCAGGAGCATTTGTACAAGTTGCTAAAGATATGGGAGCTGTTGAATCAACAGTAAACCTAGGAATATCGATACTGCCAAATAATCTATTAATAGCAGGATTATTTGTAATAGCATGTTTTATAGCAATATCGGTAGGTACTTCTGTAGGAACAATAGTAGCATTAGTTCCTATAGCAGTAGGTATAGCAGATAAAACTGGAATAGCCGTGGCTTTAGCTGCAGGAGCAGTAGTAAGTGGAGCAATGTTTGGGGACAACCTTTCAATTATTTCAGATACTACAATAGCAGCTACAAGGACTCAAGGCTGTGAAATGAGAGATAAATTTAAGATGAACTTTAAAATAGTTCTGCCAGCAGCTATTATTACAATAATAATCTTTGTTTTATTAACTAGAAATATAGGAGCAGTAAATGTGGAAGCTGTAGAATACAATTTTGTTAAAATAATACCTTATTTAGCAGTAATTATTTCAGCTTTATGCGGAATGAACGTAATGCTTATTTTAACTTTAGGAACAGTAATAGCAGGCGTAATTGGACTAGCTTATGGAAGCTTTGATATAGTAGGGCTATGTTCATCAATAGCTAATGGAGCAATGGGCATGAGTGAGCTGATCATTGTATCATTGTTAATAGCAGGTACAATTGCAATTATTAAAGAAAATGGTGGAATAGACTTTATCTTAAATTTAGGAATGAAGAAATTCAAAAGCAAGAGAGATGCTGAACTTGGAATAGCAGCCTTAGTAAGCTTTGTGGATGTATGTACTGCTAATAATACTATAGCAATAGTAACTACTGGGCCAATAGCTAAGAATATCTCAGATGAATTTGATTTAGAACCAAAAAGAGTAGCTGGAATTTTAGATATGTTCTCTTGTGTATTCCAAGGAATAATACCACATGGAGCACAACTTATTTCAGCAGCAGGGATAGCAATGGTTTCACCATTTGCTATAATGAAGTATTTATTCTACCCATACTTAATGGGAATTTGTGCTTTAGTTGCAATTGGAATATATCATGGAAAAAAAGCAGAGTAATCTGCTTTTTTTATGAAGAATAATGAATGACGAATAATGAATTAAGGTAGAAACTCCTTAGGGAGTTTTATAAATAAAAAGCCGAGCAGCAGCTCGGCTCTTTTATTGAAGTCTACTCCTGCAAGAAATAAACCAAAGGTTTACTTCGAGCACTATACACTAATCTTTCAAGAAATAAGGTGAAACCTTAATTCGAGAACTATACTCTAATCTTCTACAAATAAGCTAATGGATTATTTGGAGCACTATCCGTTATTCACTCTTAACCGCCGCCAGGCCTTCCACTTGCTTGCAACATTAACTTTTGCGCCCGAAAAACATTCACCTGCCACCGGCAACATTCACCTTCTTCACAATGGCAGTCACTTAATCAGCAACGTTAGTGTTTTGCTGAAGCGAAATTTTAATTATTAAGTAAACAAATTGATTGTGAAGAAATCCCCAGTCCTTCTCCTGTAAAACCAAGTCCTTCTTCAGTTGTTGCTTTAACGTTAATCTGGTCAACATTTATATTTAAAGCATCTGCAATATTTTCTCTCATTGTTTGTATATAAGGAGCCATTTTTGGTTTCTGCGCAATTATTGTTGCATCAATATTACCAATAGTAAAGCCATTATCAGCTAAAAGTCGGCCAACTTCCTTTAATAAGGCAATACTTGAAATCCCTTTATATTTATCATCTGTATCAGGAAAATGCTTTCCGATATCACCAAGTGCTGAAGCTCCTAATAATGAATCCATAATTGCATGTAATAAAACATCTGCATCTGAATGTCCTAATAAACCTAATTGGTAAGGTATAGTAACTCCACCTAAAATAAGATCTCTATTTTCAACAAGCTTATGAACGTCATAACCCATTCCGATTCTCATATAATCACCTCTAATTAATTGTTTATAAAAATTATAAGTAATTAATGAGTAAATAGCAAATTTTCAATATATTAATAATTTGAAGTTATTTTTGAACTATTTTTAGCATAACGTTTACTATTTTTTGATTTCTTAGGTAATGGGATTAAGTTAGAAAAAAATGAAAAGAACTTATATAATCCCATAAATCTTTTTGATTTGACCTTCTTTTTAGTTAAAGCAAAATCTACGTAAACAACATTATCTTTATTAACCTTCATAAACCCCACCCTTTTACCTTGAGATATATTATTTAGAAGAAATTTTTAATTTCTTTATGATATAATATATGTAATAAATTTAATATATGTACAAAATATATGATGTTGATGGGAGGTATACTGTGGATAAACTTCGAAGAATTGTAGGGATTATACTTATAATAACAGGAATAGCTATTATTGGAAATGTTGCTTATAAGAAAATTATAACACTAAAAAAGCAAAATGAAATAGCTAATTTATTTGAAAATGGAATTAAAGAAGGAAATGACGAAAAGAAAGATGGGACAAGCTTAGGAGATATAGATGGATATGAACCAATTGCTAAGCTAGAAATACCAAGTATAAAGTTATCACAAATAGTAGTGGAAGGTATATCAGACGATGTGCTTCAATATTATTTAGGTCATTTTCCAACATCAGTTAAGCCAGGAGAAGTAGGTAATTTTGCAGTAGCAGGGCATAGGGTATCGGATTATACAGATGCTTTTATTAACCTTTATAAAGTGGTTGAAGGTGATGAAATCATAATTGAAACAAAGGAAAAGAGATTTACTTATGAAATTACAAAGAATTTTATAGTGGATCCTGATAATGTGGAGGTGTTAGCTGATACTAAAGACACCACTATAACTTTAGTTACTTGTACAGTTGGTGCTAAGCAGAGAGTTATTGTACAAGGAGTATTAAAGTCAACTGAAGATTTATAAAAAAAGGGGAAGACAATGAGCATATATCAAAAAGATAAATATAAATTTTCATCAAACCCAGCATTACTAGTAATGGGGAAAGATATAGTCGAAGCAAGGGCGAACCAGGCTGAAGAATTCTGCAGTCAGCTTAATGAATATGGAATAATACTTAAAGATCTGCTTGAGATAGATTTAAGTGAATCTGTGAGAAATGAAATTCTTAATATAGCAATTTTTATTTCAGAAAGTGCTGAGTTATATGGAGAAATGGAAGCAAATAAGGAGCTTCCAATAAGAAAAATTGCTAAGGAAGTATTAAGAACAAGAAAAATAATTGATAGCTGGAAAGAGTATATTATAGCTTATACATTAATTATTGGAAGCTATAAATATAAAAATTTAAATGACTATTTACGTATTGTGGAAGAGGCAGATAACAATAATGAAGGTCAAAAGGTTATTCATTTAAAGGACATCATCACTGGTAATGAAGATGAACATGATCAGGAAGAGAAAAATGAAGAAGATAATGAATCTGAAATTGAAGAGGATAACGAGAAAGTAGAGCAATCAAATGAAATTAAAGGCGTAATACTTTCAAAAAGCAGAAAAACAGCTATTGTACTGACTTCTTCAGGGCTGTTTAAAAGTATTATTGTAGATAAAGAAAGCGAATGTGGAGAAGAGGTTCAAGGAAAGCCTAAAAAGAGCATAAGAGATCATAAAAAGCTTATTACTATAATTTCTGCAGTAGCAGTATTAGCAATTGTAGCAATTATCTATGTGTATTCACATGTAGTAAGTACCGTTGTAATTGAAGCAGGAACAAGTGTAAGGCTGGAAATCAATATGCTGAATAGGGTAGTAAATGTTGAATCAGGTACTTCAGAAGGGGATATAATTATAAAAGAAGCAAATATAAAAGACAGAGATATAGACAGTGCTATCTTAAGAATTATTGAAGCTTCTATTAATTCAGGAATTACAACTAAGGAAAATAGAGTGATGATAACTGTTACAGGAGAAGCAATTAAATACGGTGTACTTGAAGATACATCAAATTATGTTGAGAAAAATGGCATAGAAGTAAAATTCAATAATGCAGGGTATCAGAAAAAGTTATAATAGAATTTAGTTATTGGAAGACTAATAGACGTTAATACATTTTAGAATTTGACTTATAAGGAAGGTAAATATGCAACCTAAAAAGAAGAAAAAACAGATAATTGTACATAATGATAGGGCAGAGAGCATTAGGTTAAATAAATATATAAGTGAATCGGGATTTTGTTCAAGAAGAGAAGCTGATAAGTTTATCGAAAGTGGTGCCGTTACTATTGATAATGTTAAGGCTGTAATGGGAACAAAGGTAAATCCAGGACAGAAGGTCAGGGTTAATGGTAAATTAATTACTAAAGAAGAGGAACTTGTATATATTGCTTTAAATAAGCCTGTAGGAATCACATGTACTACTGAACATAAAGTAAAAGGAAATATTGTTGATTTTGTAAATCATGAAAAAAGAATATTCCCCATAGGCAGATTGGATAAAGATTCAGAAGGACTTATTCTAATGACTAATGATGGCGATATAGTAAATAAGATACTTAGAGCTGGCAATAATCATGAAAAGGAATATATAGTTAAGGTTGATAAGCCAATAACTGATGAGTTCGTTAAAAGAATGAGCGGTGGAATAAGAATATTAGGACAAGTAACAAAAAAGTGTTTTGTTAAAAAGGAAGGACCTAATACTTTTAGGATAATATTAACTCAAGGATTAAATAGACAAATTAGAAGAATGTGCGAAAGCCTTGGATATAAAGTTGTAAAATTAAAAAGAATAAGAATAATGAACATAAATTTAGAAGGATTAAAGAAAGGCCAATGGAGAAACTTAACTAATCAAGAGTTAAGTGGATTAAATAAGCTTATTTCAGCATCAGGGAAAACTAAAGAAGTTGATTATGAAGAATAAAATAATTAAAGCTGTGTATAAATACACAGCTTTTTTGTTTTTTTAGGGGGAGGGGATGAGTGGGTTGTGGAAAACTTTTAAAACAGGCGTTAGTTATCCACAAACTACTGTTCTTTTGTGAGGGTATTGCTGAATTGGCTTGTAGACTGGGGTGAGGTGGTTTTAATATTAAGTTTAGTAATATTTAATAATACATTAAATGGTAAAAAACAATTATTTTTAAATAAAAATGGAAGTTACACACATAATCCACAGGTGGTTGTGGATAACTTGTTATAAAAGTGTTGATATGTATGTTAATAATTATCAACAATATTGTAGATAATAAGAAAATAGAGTAGAAAAATAACAAAATATAAGGAGGAGATATGGGGTGAAGTGTCTAAAAAAGGCTATTTATCTATTATTAATTCTATTAACATTTTCAACAAGTTATCCACAGGCTATGTTGATACCTGGTGAAGAAGTTAGGGAAAGTGCGAAAGTTGATGTTGTGGATAAAGTATATAAAGAGAAAAGTGATTATTTAAAGATTAATGTTACTATTCCACAAATTAAAAATCTAAAGGATGCTGAATTCGAAAAAGTAATTAATGATAAGATTGTAAAATGGACAGAAGATTGGATTAAGGATGTGAAAGGGGTAGCTGATGAATACTTTAAAGGGGGACCGCCTCCATATACAC
>CAKVNP010000088.1 GCA_934777095.1 uncultured Clostridium sp.
TAAAGGCGTAGCAAGTGGTACAGGAGAAGAAAAAAGAGGCGCTAAACTTGGTTCTGCTGATGCCAGTGGGAAAAAGGGAAATAAAGGTGCAGGTAATTCTGAAGGTGAAGATATTTATGAAACAGAAATTACCCTTGATGAATTAATGGATTATATTGTGGAAGATTTAGATCTGCCTAATCTAGATAGAAAGAAGTATTCTCAGATAATTACTGAAAGTTCAAGCAGAAAAAGGGGATATGGAAGGCATGGTATTAATCCAAGGCTTGCTAAAAAGAAAACTGTAATGGCTAAAACAGCAAGAAAGCAAGGAAAGAAGAGAGCACTTGCAGAAGCTGGCCTTGATCAGGAAATAGATAGATTTCCTTTTAGAGAAGATGATTTGAGGTATTACAGGGTTAAAACAAAACCTAAGAAAGAAAGTAATGCTGTAATGATATTTATCATGGATGTTTCAGGGTCTATGGATAGTACAAAAAAATATTTAGCTAGATCTTTCTTTTTTGTATTATCTAGATTTATCAAAAGAAAATATAATAATATAGCTTTTGAATTTATCTCACATACAACAGTGGCAAAAGTAGTTAATGAATATGAATTCTTTCATAAGGCAGAGTCAGGGGGAACATATATATCTAGTGGTTTAAATGTTGCTCTTGAATTAATTAAAGAAAAATATCCGCCATCAATGTGGAATATTTATCCTATGTATGCTAGTGATGGAGACAACTGGTCTGAAGATAATGAAAGAGCTATTGTTGCAGTTAAAGAGCTGTGTGAGGTAAGCAGCATGTTTGGCTATGTTGAGTTATTACCTTCAACTTATTCTACAACAATGTATTATAGATTCAGCAAGGAAATAACAGAGAAAAACTTTACTTCTGTAATAGTTAAAGAAAAGAAGAACCTATGGGATGCATTAAAACAGATGTTAAGCAAAGAACTAAAGGAGGAGTAAAGATGGATTATAATTTAAAGGATTTAGAAAAGTGGAATGAAAAAATTGAAGCTAAAGCTAAAGAATTAGGTTTGGATTATTATCCGCAGGAGTTTGAAATTGTAGGCTTTAATGAAATGCTGGGATATGAGGCATATGTAGGTATGCCTTCTAAATATCCTCACTGGAGTTATGGTAAGGCGTATGAAAAAAATAAGACTTTATATTCTTTAAATCTTACAGGTCTTCCTTATGAAATGGTAATTAATTCTGATCCTTGCCTGGCTTATTTAATGAGGGAAAATACATTATTGCTGCAGATTCTTACAATAGCTCATGTATATGGACATAATGACTTCTTTAAAAATAATAGAATGTTTAGGGAAGGCACAAAAGCATACTATACCTTAGAAATGTTTAAACTTGATGCAGAAATAATCAGAGAATATATAAATGACCCTAATATAGGATACGAAAAGGTAGAAAAAATAATTGATGCAGCTCATGCAATAAGATATCAGATTCCAAGAGCTGTAGGTGTAAAAGAACTTACTAATGAAGAAGTAAAAAAGAGGATTATTGAAGAATATAATAGGCGCTTAGATGGAAGAGATATGTTTAATGAAGATGAGGAAATTCAAATTCCAGACTTAAATAAGGTGCCTTTAGAGCCATGTGACGATGTAATGGGCTTTATTATAAAATACTCTTCTTTAGAAGATTGGGAAAAGAATATTTTAAAAATAGTAAAAAGAGAAAGTGAATATTTTATGCCTCAAATAGAGACTAAAATAATGAATGAAGGATGGGCAAGCTACTGGCACTACACCATATTAAATGAACTTCACCTTGATGAAGGGCTACATTTTGAATTTATTAAAAGGCATAATGATGTAGTAGCACCTATTTTAGGAGGCTTGAATCCATATCATTTAGGATTCACTATCTTTAAGGACCTTGAAAAAAGGTATGGCAGGGATAAAATATTTGAAGTAAGATATCTTGAAAGAGATAATTCCTTCTTAAGAAAATATCTTACTAAAGAGTTATGTGAAGAATTAAATTTGTTTCAATATGCTAAAAAGAATTTTGAATTTGTAGTAGAAGATGTTTCAGATGAAGAAGGTTGGAAGCATATCAGGGATACGTTAGCATCAAATTGTGGTGTGGGGAGCATTCCTTATATTAGGATTATTGATTTAAATAAGCAGGATAATACGTTGACCTTGGAACATGTTTATGATGGCAGAGAATTGGATCTTCTTTATGCTAAGGAAACTTTAAAATATGTTTACGACCTTTGGGGATATAAAGTTGTTTTAAAGACTAGAAGTAAAGAAGGAAGGACCATTGAATTGGTGTGCGATAATGAGAGAAAAGTGATTGTAAATTGATAAAACATGAACCTCCCTTTAATTGGGGAGGTTCATGTTTTATCAAAGTGAAAGTTGGCTTCGTCAAGTGAATGTTAAAAAAGTCTTAAACCTTGGGTTTAGGGCTTTTTTAGGTGGAAGGCCTTAGAGGGCAGAGGAAAGTGCCTATGGCAAGGTAGGTAGAGGGTGATGCTGTATTAACTCTTTGAGTTAATAACGCAGGAGTTAGAGTATAGTGCCTGTGGCAAGAGAAGAGATAAGAGAGAAGGTGTGCTCGAAAAGTTACCGTTGGTAATTTTCTTGCAGAGTTGGTTATTGGGGATGTTATATTTATTTTTTTCTTACACTCTTTTTATCTCTGTGAATATTTTATTAGTATAAGTAATTTTAGGAGTTTGTTATGAATTTAGAAGGAACACAGACTGAAATGAATCTTTATAAAACATTTTCAGGGGAAAGCAGGGCTTTTACTTTATATACTTTATTTGCAGAGATAGCTAGAAGAGAAGGCTATCAATGGATTGGAGAGTTATTTGATGATACTGCGCATAATGAACTGGCGCATGCTAGGGTAGTATCTGCTAATTTCCTTAAGATTCTGGGGGATACTAAGCAGAATCTGGTTGATGCAATTAAGGGGGAAGTTGGTGAGTTTAGGGATATATATAAGCAGGATGAAGAAGAGGCTCGTGAAGAGGGATTTACTGAGATTGCAGATTTCTATAAAGAGTTAAGGGAAGTTGAGGAATCTCATGCAATGGAGTATAAAGAGGTATATGATAAATTGGAGGATGGAACTATATTTGAGGGCCCAGTAGGATCTAAGTGGTATTGTATGAATTGTGGATATATTTATGAGGGAACAAAGGTTCCGGCAGTATGCCCATTATGTAAATTTCCTAGAGGATATTTTGCACCTGTATGTGATATTACAAATGCGTAGGGGGGTTACTGATGATTATTTTAATTCCGAGGGAGTACTATGTAGAGGTTGAATGCAGGAGCTTAAATGATTTAGAAATAGAGGATAGAAATTTAGATTATAATATTAATCTGTATAGGGAACCTGTAACAACTGAAATGGAACTTGATGATGAGTATAAACCTATCTTGGATCAGGAGCAGATTTATAGAAGAGATTTTTTAAATGAAATTGATAATGAATATGCCAAGAATGCTGTTGCTAAGAAGCAGAATATTGATTAGCTTTAGGGGAGTGGCTTTAATTTGAAATATAAGGATTTTATGCAGAGCTACTATGTGGAAATAAATAATATTTCAGAACTGCTAAAAAAAATGGTGGATTCTTATAGATTATTAATTGCTGGAGCAGCAGAGCTGAATAATATACCGGAGGCTAGAAGTAGTCATGTAAAGGAGGCAGTTAAAAGAGCTGACAGGCTAGGGGAGACTATAGATCATATGATTACTATTTTAGACAAATGCAGTGAAACGTATTTTCAGTATTGCACTGTTTTAGGAGAACATATATTGAAGAGTGCTGATCAAAAGACAATATTGACGGAAGTGGATGATGATCTTTTGTATCAAAATACTAATACTATGGGATCAGTACAACCGAGAGAAGAAAATGAAGAGTAAATGTTGCCTATGGCAAGACGAGTAGATTGGGTACGTGAAAAGTTACCTTTGGAAATTTTCTTGTAGAGGGAAAGATAAAAAAGATGAGTTATGAATTAAAATATAATTCATAACTCATCTTTTTATATATTTATTTTTTATTAATAATATTTTCTTCATCTTATAATTACTTACCATTAAGTATGAACCAATTAGCATTAATACTACTGGTATTAAAACAGGAATCGTGTATTTTCCGTTTCCTAAAATTGAAATTAGAACAAAGACTGCCATAAAAGTACCTACTACAGTAATTGGAACCCCTGTAAATACTCCGTTAAAGTCTGCTGTGTTGTATCTTGCTAGTCTGTATGCCCCGCATATTGGGAATATTAATAATACTATAAGTCCTATAAGTCCGAATGGCCCATATGTTTTTAAATCAAATGATAAAAAAACCATTACTGCAGGTGCAACTCCAAATGATACTAAATCAGCTAGAGAATCTAACTCTTTTCCTAAATCACTACTGACGTTTAGGAAACGTGCTATTCGACCATCATATCTGTCCACTAATGCTGCTGCTATGATAAAGATACTTGCATATAAGTACTTGCCATCAAAAGTAGCTAAAAGTGAAAGTACACCTAAAGATAAATTTATAAATGTAAACACATTAGGAATACAACTTTTCTTCATAATTACTCACTCCTAAAATAAATCCTTTGTCTAAAAATCAATTATAGCATAAATTTCAGAATATTATAATAGTATTGTACCGTTAATATGAAAAAATGTAAAAAAAGCAGATATTTTTCTAAATAAGTTTACAGGTTGTTAATCGACTATCTTAAATATTCGTGATATAATTTAAAGATATTAGTAATAGGAGAGATAGTATGAAGAACGTAAAATTTATTTACAATCCGTATTCTGGTGAAAATGTTATTTTGTCAAAATTGGATCAGGTTGTAAAAGTGCATCAAGATGCTGGATATACAATTGTACCTTATAGAATAACTCAAGGAGAAGATGTATCTGCTGCATTTAATGATATAAAAGGTGGTAACTATGAATATGTTTTAGTTGCAGGTGGAGACGGAACAGTGGATTCTGTTGTAAATGCAATGGCTAAATCAGGAGTTTCATTACCATTAGGAATTTTACCAGTAGGTACTGCAAATGATTTTGCTAAATTTTTAGGAATGCCATCAGACGTAGTGGAAGCATGTAAGCAGATAATTAATTCTGATGTAAAGGCTGTAGATTTAGGAAGTATCAATGATAAGTACTTTATCAATGTTGCAAGTACTGGATTATTTACTGATGTATCTCAAAAAACAGATGATAATTTAAAAAATACTATTGGAAAATTAGCTTATTATTTAAAGGGATTAGAAGAATTACCTAACTTTAGAAAATTAAAAGTTAAACTGGAATCTAATGAAGTTAATTTTGATGGTGAAATGTACCTTATGCTTGTATTTAATGGGCAGACAGCAGGTAATTTTAATTTAGCTACTAGAGCAGATCTTTCTGACGGGATGCTAGATATAATAGTATTTAAAGCAATACCAATAAAGAGTTTAATTCCTTTATTTATCAAAGTATTAAAAGGTGAACATTTAGATAGTGAAAATGTATTATACTTTAAGACTGATTATTTAAAGGTTGAATGTCATGAAGATATCGTGACAGATATAGATGGAGAAAAGGGTCCAGATTTTCCATTAGAAATAAAATGTATCAAGGGCGGGCTTAAAATTTTAGGTGCAAAATAAATTAATAGAATAAAATAAAAGTAAATTTAATATGTATAAGTAATAGTATTTTGAAAGGATAACGAGATGTTAGTCTTTGCTTATTTATGCTTATTATTGTTTATGATAGCTTTTATTTTGTATTTAGTAGATTTAGCACATAAAAGATGTCCAATAAAGATTAAAAGATTTTATTTTATAGTGCTTATAGCAATGGCAGTTAGATATATGGTTTTGATAGCAGCTGTATTATTTGAAAAGCAGAAGCTAATTTATCAATTAAGATATGTTTATAATATTAATATTATATGTATACCGTTAATCGGCTTAAGTGTTTTTTACATCTTTTTAAGGGAACAAAATAGATCTTTTGATTATAATTATACATTTATGTTTTTGATGTCATTAGGATATATAATTTTATGCTTAGTATATAAGAATAAGATAGTAATAGATAATGATTTTGGATTTATTGTATCATTTAAGGAAATGTTAACGCCAAGTCTTATTTATTTAATTATTATGGCATCAATTACCGTTTTATCACTTATACTTATGGACAAACCTTTTGCTAATAGCTGGGGTATGAGAATGTTGATGGCTGCTTCAATGGTAGTTGTAATTGAATTTATAATATTTATGGGAGGAAAAAGAATTTTTCCTTATCCAATTATAGGGGAAGCAGTTATGCTTATAGCAGCACTTAAATCTATCTTAACGTTTAAATAAGGTTTTTCTGTAGCATTATTAAGAATAGTATTATAAATTAATAGTTTTTTTATTTAGGCAATGGCTTTTAAGGAATTAATTATCTATTTACCAATAATTAATTAGATAAAATTCGTTAAAAGTGTTGCCTTTTTCATTTTTCTCTAATATATTATAAGTATAAGTACAATGCCCGTTAAGGGCATTTTTATTGAAGATTTTTATACAAAACAGGTGGTGAGTTTAGATGGAGGGTGTCCCTCAGAGTAAAACGGGAAAATTGAATATTGAAATGTTAGAGGGAAGTCTATTTAAACAAGACCTAGATTTGTAAACCATTATAGGATATTTTAAAGGCTTCACTCTAATATCTGGAGGAGGAAGCTTTATGAAGAAAATATCAGTACTTTTATTTACTAGCATTTTAGGAAATAAAATATATGATGAATTTGATGACGTTTTAGGAGAATTAAAGGACATTTATGTTACTACTGAAGAAGGATATCCTAGAGTAATTGGATATAAAGTAAGAAGAGATGGTGTTACTTTCCATTTTGAATTTAGAAGTATTTCTTTTTATCAAATAGATAATAAAGTGAAAATAATGACTAAGGGAAGTAAGGAAATCTTACCAAGAACTTATTCTTATCTTTTATCACAAAATCTATTAGATAAGAAAATAGTAGACATAAATGGAAAACAGGTAGTAAGAGTTGATGACTTAAGGATTGCAGAAATTGCAGGTGAATATAGAGTTATAGCTGTTGAAACAGGACCTCTTGCTAAATTTAGAAGAATGGGCTGCCAAGGGTTAGGAAAATTTATATATAAAGTTATGAATAAAGATTATGAAGATAGAGTATTGATGTGGGATGATGTTGAGTCATTGGAAATGGTAAACAATAACTTAAAAATAGCTGTTCCATATAAGAAACTGTCTACCTTGCATCCAGCTGACCTTGCAGACATATTAGAAAATCTAGATGCAAATTCTAGAAAACAGGTTTTTGAATCTTTAGATGAAGATCTGGCTGCTGATACTTTAGAGGAAATAGAACCAGAGTATAAGGGAAGCATAATTAAAGAGCTGAGTGAAGAAAAGGCAGCAGAAGTTTTAGAAAACATGCCTACAGATGAAATCGCGGATATATTAGATGATTTAGATGATGAGGAAAGAGAAAAAATCTTGGTAAACTTAGAAACTGAAGATGCTAAGGAAGTAAAGGAATTACTACAATATGAAGATGAAACTGTTGGTAGTATTATGAGTAAGGATTTTATTTCATTTAATTTAGATGTAACTGTAGGAGAAATAATAGATATATTAAGAGAAACTGAATATGAAGATGATGAATTCAACTC
>CAKVNP010000089.1 GCA_934777095.1 uncultured Clostridium sp.
AATCATCCCTACAAAAAATAGCGGCATTTTTAGCACTATGGCAAATAGACCAAAAGCTAGTGCATAAAAAGCACCACCTAAAGACATATTCTTTAGGCCAGACCACTTTTTAGTCAAGGTAACTAGTATCGGTGTAACTAATATTACCACTAATCCATTAGTAGATCCTAAATATCCAAAATATTTAGCCCCATTTCCAGAAAATACCTCTGTCATCTGTAATGGCAGCGTAAAATTTATTTGCGAATAACCAAATTGATATAAAAACATAATCATAGAAAATACTATTAAGATTGGTCTCTTTATTAAGACAGATAGCGTTGATCCCTTCACAGCAGCTTCTTTTTCATGAGTAATATGTTTTTTATTTTCTGCTAACTTTTCTTCTTTAATAAATATTGCAATCATCAGCATGGCAATTATTGTGGTAATTGCGTCACCCATAAAAATTACTGGCAGATATTTTTTAAATAAAAATCCAGCCATTAATGGACCTATTGAAAAGCCAATATTTATTCCCATATAAATTAGCGAATATGATTGCTTCCTATTTTCTGGAGTAGTTAAATCAGCATTTAATGCATCGTATGCTGGTGAAGAAATTGAATATAACACTGATGATACTATCATAAGCTTTGCTACTGTTGTTGATACTGACAATAATCCACAACTGAATAAAACTATTGCTCCTAAGCTCTGGAAAATAATTATTACTTTTTTCCTGCCAACAGTATCTACCAATTTGCCTCCTAAAATCAATGCTGGCACTTGAAATATAGCTACTGACGTAACAAATATTCCTGCTTCGCCAGCTGAAAGTCCTATTTTTTCTGTTAGAATTAATGACATTAATGGATGTACAAATGATCCAATACAATTTATAATTCTTCCAATAAACAACACATAAATTTCTTTAGGCAGACCTTTATATGTACTTAAAACATTATTCTTTCTCATCTTTTAGCCCCCTTTTTCCAAGGATTATTATACCAATAGCACTATTATTTTACAAATTATTTCATAATAAAGAAAAAGTTGTATAATTTAATGTTTGATGCACTAAATTATACAACTCTCTATTTATTAATAATCTAATTTTGTTTTAGTAAAAATTATTGATTCATCTGTTTCAATTTCTTTATTTTTGATGGTATGTCCATGCATGTTTTTAAATGCCACTGACATCATCAGCTTAATCCTGTTTAATTGGTTTACATTAGATGCACCTGGATCATAATCAATGGCTACTATATTAGATAATGGATATTTTTCTTTTAATGTTTTAATCATACCTTTACCTACTATATGATTTGGCAGACAGGCAAATGGCTGGATACATACTATATTATTAGTGCCGCTTTCAATAAGCTCTACCATTTCTCCTGTTAAGAACCATCCTTCTCCTGTTTGATTACCTATTGATAAGATAGGAGATGCCATATCAGCTAATTCTCTAATGTGTTTTGGACTATGGAATCTCTTACTCTTATCTAAAGCTGCTTTCATAACCTTTCGATAACTTTCCATATAGCCTATGGCAATTTTATTTAAATTCTTACTTACTTTACTCTTTGCTAAATAGTCAGCTTTAAATTCTGCATCGAAACATGAATAGAAGAAGAAATCTAAAAGATCTGGTACTACAACTTCAGCACCTTCTCTTTCTAATGTTCCTACTATATCATTATTAGCTGTTGGATGAAACTTAACAAGTATTTCTCCAACAACACCAACCTTAGGCTTTTGGACATCAATTAATTCTAGATTATCAAAATCCTTAATAATATTTTCGATATTTTTATTAAAATCGCTCTTCTTACCATTATATAAGCTGTCCTTAGCTATCTTATTCCATTTTTCATATAATGCATTAGCAGAACCTTTAACTTTTTCATATGGCCTAGTTCTATAAAGAACTCTCATAAATAAATCTCCATATACTAAAGCTTCAATACATGAATTAATAAACTTTAAAGTAATTTTGAATCCTGGCTGCTCCCCAAGCCCAACTGCATTTAAGGATATTATAGGTACTTTCTCAAAACCTGCAGCCTTTAATGCTAACTTTAAGAAACCTACATAATTTGTTGCTCTGCATCCTCCACCAGTCTGAGTAATAATAACTGAAGTATTATCTAAATCATATTTTCCTGATTTCAATGCTTCTATCATCTGCCCTACTACTAAAATAGATGGATAACATGCATCATTATTAACATATTTCAATCCTTCATCTACAGCTTTCATATCATTTGAAGGCAATACTTCTACATTATATCCGCTTGCTCTGGCAGCTTCTTGGATAAGCTCAAAATGTATCGGTGACATCTGTGGTGCTAAAATAGTATGAGTCTTCCTCATTTCCTTAGTAAAAATCCTATTTTTATATTCAATCTTTTCTTTTACCGGTACATAATGCTTTCTTTCTCTTTCATCCATGGCTGCCTTTAATGATCTTATTCTAATTTTAGCAGCACCTAAATTATTACCTTCATCTATTTTTAATACTGTATAGATTTTTCCTTTAGCAGAAATTATCTCTGCTACCTGATCGGTAGTAACTGCATCAAGCCCACAGCCAAATGAGTTCAATTGGATTATTTCTACTGAAGGCTCATCAGCAATAAAAGCAGCAGCTCTGTATAATCTTGAATGATACATCCATTGATCTACAATCCTTAATTTACCATCTAATTGACCTAGATGAGAAACACTATCTTCAGTTAATACTGCCATATCAAAAGAAGTAATTATATCTGGTATACCATGATTTATTTCTGGATCTATGTGATATGGCCTTCCACATAATACAATTCCTCTTTTATTATTTTCTTTTAAATATTTTAGTACTTCTTCACCTTTATTCCTAATATCCTGCTTATATGAATCTCTTTCTTTAGCTGCCGCTTCTACAGCCTTCCTTGCCTCCGCTAAAGAAACATCATAATCCTTAAACTCTATCACAATTCTCTTTGCTAGTTCTTTTTCATCATCTAGTGAGAAGAATGGCTCAATAAATTTAATATGCTTTTCTTTAAGCTCATCCATATTGTTTCTGATAACCTCTGGGTAAGAAGTAACCATAGGACAATTATAATGATTGTTTGCATCAGCAAATTCTCTCTTTTCATATGGTACACATGGATAAAAAATAGTATTTACACCTTTATTTATTAAATCCATAATATGGCCATGAACAAGCTTTGCTGGATAGCAGGCAGACTCTGATGGAATAGTTTCTATTCCAAGCTCATATACCTTTTTGCTTGATGCTGCTGATAATTTAACGCTAAATCCTAAACTAGTCAGTAAAGTAAACCAGAATGGATAATTTTCATACATGTTAAGTACTCTTGGTATACCGATAACCCCTCTTTTAGCTTCTTCAGGTTTTAAAGCTTTATAGCCAAAAGTTCTCTTGTATTTATATTTATAAAGATTAGGTACTTCATTCTTCTTGATTTTTTCAAGGCCTAATCCTCTTTCACATCTATTTCCTGAAATATATTCCTCATTGTCTGAGAATTTATTAATTGTTAAAAGACAGTTGTTTCCACATCTTCCACACCTAGAAAAAGCTGAAGTCATTTTAAAGTTTTCAACTTCTTCCTTAGGTAAAAGCGTACTCTTAACCTCTGGATTATATCTTTCCTTAGCTATTATTGCACAGCCAAAAGCACCCATAATACCAGCAATATCTGGTCTTACTGCTTCTCTTTCTGAAATAAGTTCAAAGCTTCTAAGTACAGCATCATTATAGAACGTACCACCTTGTACAATAACCTTTGCGCCAATATCTTTTTTATCTCTTAACTTAATAACCTTAAATAAAGCATTTTTAATTACAGAATATGAAAGCCCTGCTGAAATATCAGCAACTTCTGCGCCTTCTTTCTGCGCCTGCTTAACTCTTGAATTCATAAATACAGTACATCTAGATCCTAAATCAACTGGCGCTTTTGAAGTTAATGCTTCTTTTGCAAAATCTTCAACCTTCATATCTAAAGACTTAGCAAAGCTTTCAATAAATGAACCGCACCCTGATGAACATGCTTCATTTAACTGAATACTATCAATAGCTTCATTTTTTATTTTTAAGCACTTCATATCCTGCCCACCAATATCTAAGATAAAATCTACTCCTGGTAGGAAATAATCTGCTGCCTTATAATGGGCTATTGTTTCTATTTCTCCTATATCAACATGTAAAGCTGCCTTAATTAGTGATTCTCCATAACCAGTAACAGCTGAATTAACTATCTGCACTCCTGCTGGTAATTTAGCATAAATATCTTTTACTATCTCTACTACTTTATCTAAAGGGCTTCCTTCATTGCTTTCATAAAAAGAATATAAAAGTTCTCCATGTTCATTAATCAGCGCTGCTTTTGTAGTAGTTGAACCTGCATCAATGCCTAAATAAGCGTTTCCCTTATATGTAGCTAACTCTGCTCTTTTAACTACCGCCTTATTATGTCTTTCTTTAAATTTTCTATAATCATCCTGATCTTTAAATAATGGTTGTAATCTCTCTACATTATCGTCCTTTATGCTAGATATTTCTTCTACTCTCTCAACTAATTCTGACAATGCTATTTCGTCTTGCTCTTCAGCTAAAAATGCTGCTCCCATAGCCACATACAACTGCGAATTTTCTGGAATTATTATCTGATCACCTACTAAATTTAACGTATCGATAAATCTATTTCTAAGTTCAGATAAGAAATATAAAGGCCCACCTAAAAATGCTACATTCCCTCTTAGAGGCTTTCCACAGGCAAGTCCACTTATTGTCTGATTAACTACTGCTTGGAATATAGATGCTGCTATATCTTCTTTCTTAGCGCCCTCATTTATTAAAGGCTGTACATCAGTTTTGGCAAATACTCCACATCTAGAAGCTATTGGATAGATAACCTTATGTTCCTTCGCATATTCATTTAGTCCCTTTGCATCAGTATTTAATAATACTGCCATTTGATCAATGAAAGCCCCTGTACCACCTGCACAGCTTCCATTCATTCTTTGCTCAATTCCACCTCTAAAATATGTAATTTTAGCATCTTCCCCGCCTAATTCTATAACTACATCTGTTTGTGGTATTAAAGTTTCTACTGTTTTAGAACAAGCTATAACTTCTTGAACAAAATTAACATTAAGCCATTTAGAAACAGAAAGTCCGCCTGAACCTGTAACAGTAACCCTACAATCTATATTACCTAAAGTTTCGTAACACTTTCTGATTAATTGAATTATTGTACTTTTTATATCTGAATAATGCCTTTGA
The DNA here is from genome assembly GCA_934777095.1 of uncultured Clostridium sp. Taxonomy (GTDB): domain Bacteria; phylum Bacillota; class Clostridia; order Clostridiales; family Clostridiaceae; genus Clostridium. The sequence continues at coordinate 5,288 of CAKVNP010000089.1, forward strand.
TATTCACTATAAACTATTTGATTATCGCCATCTAACACAACTATTTTAACCGTTGTAGATCCTATATCAAGACCTATTTTATTAATTGTCATATGTCCCCTTCACCCACTTTATAAAGATTAATCTACTTACAAACACTTTATTATTTATCATTTAATTTATATTACTATAAATTAAACTTTTCTCTTTATTTTACAACATACCCCTTGTAAATAGTAAGTAAATTATTCATTTTTTGCAACAATATCTATTATACAGTATTTTTAGAAAATTTTACACAAAAACTCTTGTTTGATTTCAAACAAGAGTTTTTATGTATCTTATATTTATTTTATAATCTGTCTTAGCTTCCTAATAACAGTATCAACATCCATGAAACCTAAATGCCTATCAAGCTCTTCTCCATCTTTCAAAAATAGAATTGTTGGAAAACATCCCACCTTATTTTCCTGGCTTATTTCAGGATACTTAGAAGAATTTACTTTCACAATATTTAAGAAAGGAAGCTGATAATGAATTTTTTCTAATACCATAGAAAACATCTTACAAGGAACACATCTTTCAGAATAAAAATCTACAATAACTATTCCTTCCTTTACTAAATCATTATAATTATTTATCCGTCCTTCATATATAGACATAATTGTACCTCTCTTTTTTATTTTTAGTACATATTATGTCTTTTCAATAATAATGTTAAATAAACGGAGTAAAAAAATTATTTTAACAAATAATATTAAAGTAACATTATTTAGTAAGGAGATTTAATATATGTCAAGTATAACTGGTGTAGTAAAATGGTTTAATCAAGAAAAAGGATATGGTTTCATTTCCTGTAATAATGGAAATGATGTGTTTGTACACCATTCACAAGTAAAAGAAAAAAGTATTGATAAGGACTTACACGAGGGGGAAAATGTTTCATTTAGCATTGAAGATGGTCCCAAAGGTCCTATGGCCATAAATGTTCAAAAAATATAAAATTGAAGCTGCTGCAGACACCAAGTTCTGTGCAGCTTCTTTTATTATCTTCTAGTGAACCTTTCTTCTATTTAAATTCCTCACTGGAAATCAAAAGATACTTCCTAATTCCAAATAAGATAGCTATGGTAATTATCGTAATTAAGTTTTCAACACTATTAGTATGCTCTACAATCAGTTGTCTTGCTATAGCAAACAACAATACTTCAATAATTGAGCTTACTGTATGCTTAGACAGCATTCTTAAAAATTCAATTGCTATTACAATATTAAAAGCTTGTGAAATAAATATTCCCAATGATTCTGCATTATTTCTGTGCAATATTAATACATATAGTTCCTCTATTAATGAAACTATCGATATAGATATGCCGATAACAATAATTATTGCTATAATTATCTCTAAAATTCTTGTAATACTATTGATTATATTTATAATCTTTTTTATAATTATCCCTCCTAATATTTTTTTGATATGTTTAGAAAAAAATATTAAACAAATAATACATAATAGGTGATTTTAATGAATTATATAATTTTTGATTTAGAATATAATCAAAAGCATCCTGATGATAAAAGTAGTAAAAAAAATGCTTCATTATTATTTGAAATAATTCAGATTGGAGCTATTAAACTTGATAAAGATTTTAATAAGATTGGAACATTCAACACTTTGATAAAACCCGTTGTCCATACTTCTATTCATCCATATGTTGAAAATCTGACAAAAATAACTGATTTAGATATAAAATCTTCTATAGAATTCCCAGAAGTTTATGAAGATTTCTTAAATTTTATTGGCGATTCTCCTAGCTGTCTAGGTGTATGGGGGCTAAATGATATCAAGGAGCTGATAAAAAATATAAAGTTCCATAAATTACCCTTGAGCGGTCTCCCTATGGAATATATTGATATACAGCATCATGCATCAAAGTACTTTAATATTCCTAAAGGTAGGAAAATAAGCTTAAAAAACGCTGTTGAAGAACTAGCTATTCCTGCTGTTGGTGAATTTCATGATGCTTTCTTCGATGCATATTATACCGGTGAAATTCTAAAAAAAATCTTTTCAAAGGATATTCAGCCATTAACTTATATTGAATCCTTCAAAAAACAGCCTGCTAAATCAACAGAAAAGGTGGATACTGAACTGCTTATTAAGCAGATTGAAAAAATGTTTAAGAAGACCTTAACTCCAAAAGAAATTAAAATGGTAAAAACAGCATATAATATGGGAAGGACAAGACAATTTATTAAATAAGATTACTTTAATTAATAAGTATTTTTATTTCTTATATTAGGTATACTAAATTAAGCAATATTTTATAATTATATTTACTTATTGGAGGTACATGATGAATAATAAATATACTGATTTGTTTGATATATTAATTAAAGCGTATTATGAAGGTAATTTTGATAAAACACTTGATAGGATAATTACCTGC
>CAKVNP010000090.1 GCA_934777095.1 uncultured Clostridium sp.
GTAATATCCATGTTTTTTGTATATGATTCTTCGTGGCAAAAATTATTTTTTATTTCAATTACTTCATATACAATTCAACATTTAGCTCATGAAATATATAATATAATTTCTTTATTATTGACTCAAAAGCTGTTTTAGAAGAAATTGTTGCTTTCAAAAGTAAGAAGGATAACGTAATTAAGATATATATGAATCATAATCCGCATACACAATATCCATATAATTTTGATTCTAAAATTAGAAAAAGTGTAAAGCCAATATATGATAATATTAAAGAACATGATGCAGTAATTGTTTTAACAGAAGGACAAAAGAAAGATATTGAGTTAAGATATGGTAAACTTAATAATTGTTTTGTTATTCCACATTCTTTTTCCGGTGGAAAAAGGGATACTGATTTTAATAAAAGAGATTTAAAAAGAGTAGTCTCTATAGCTAGGTTTGAAGAGCAGAAGCAAAATGATCATTTAGTAAGGGCTTTTGAAAAAGTAGTAAAAGTAATCCCAGATGCATACTTAGAGATGTATGGATTTGGAGAAAATCAAGAAATGGTACAGAAATTAATTAATGAATTAAACTTACAAAACAATGTATTTATTAAAGGATTTACTAATGATGTACCAGGAGTATTTAAGACATCAGCAATGAAAATGATGTCAAGTAAATATGAAGGACAGGGATTAGTAATATTAGAAAGCTTAAGTAATGGATGCCCAGTTGTTAGTTATAGAACAAAATATGGACCAGAAGATATGATAGTTGATGGTAAAAATGGTTATTTAGTTGAATATAATAATATCGATATGCTTGCAGAAAAAACCATTGAACTTCTTAAAAATCCAGCTAAGATAAAAGAATTTAGCAGTAATGGATATGAAAGTTTAGCTGATTTTACAGATGAGATATTTATGGAAAGATGGATAGATTTATTTGATAAATTAGTTAAAAGAAAGAGAGAAAAAGATATTGTTAAAGGTTGTAAATATGTAGTTAATAAAAAGAAGTGGAGTTATTTTAATCAGAACTATAAAATTAATACCTTAACTGAAGATAGTGATATTATTAATAAATCAGATATAATTTATAGATTAAAACATAGAAAAAATGAAAAAACTATAGATCTTGTTCCTAAAATTAATAAAAGATTATTAAAGAGTCAAAAGGATATTCAATTAAATGTAAACCTAAATGAGCTTTTAGAACATAATAATTTCCAAGAAGGATTTTGGGATGTTTATTTAGTAGTATATTATGAAGGCATGAACATAGAAGTAAGATTAGGTAAAGATTATGCAGGAGAAAATAAAAAAGCAGATAGAATAAAGGAAATTAAAAAACATACTGTTAAGCCGTACTTTACTAAGTATGGGAACTTCAGTTTTGAAATAAGGAACAAAGCTTAACTGAGTAATGAGCATTGCTTTATAGTAACAGTAGACTTTATATTAGAGGTGGAAAGGTGAATATTAAAGTTGCACTAAAAAAAATAATAAGTAAATGTATTAGAGTGGTATATAAGCTATCATGCAAATATATTTCAATAGATGAAAAAACAATTATGTTTACTTCTTATCATGGAAAGGGGTATTTATGCAATCCTAAGGCAATACATCTAGAATTGTTAAAGGATTGTAGATATAAGGAGTATAAATATATATGGGCAGTGAAGGGAAAAAAGCTTCCAGAAATTAATGGGGCTAAAGTAGTGAGATATAACGGAATAAAATATTTTTATTATTTAGCTAAAAGTAAGTATTGGATTTTTAACTGTAAAATGCCTAAATATATTATTAAAAAAGAAGGACAGGTTTATATCCAGACTTGGCATGGTACGCCATTAAAGAGATTAGCTCATGATATACAGCTTAGTGAAGAAGCTACTTTTTATAGAAGTAAGGTTACAAGAGATGAAATGGTTAAATCTTATGATATAGATGTAGCTAAATATGATTATTTATTATCACCTAATAGATTTTCTACAGAAAAGTTTGAAAGTTGTTTCAGAGTAAATAAGGAAAGAATAATTGAAACTGGCTATCCTAGAAATGATTTTTTAGCCAATTTAACTAGTATCCAGATTGATGAAATAAAAGATAAACTCAGAATAGATAAAAACAAAAAGGTATTATTATATGCTCCAACATGGAGAGATAATCAGTTTAATTCTAAAGGATATAGCATTAATGTTAAAGCTGACTTTGATAAATGGAAAGATACATTAGGGGAAGAGTGGATTATTTTAGTAAAGCCACATTACTTAATAGTAAATGCCATGGAAATTAAAGAGGAAAAAGGCAGACTGATGTTGTTAGATGATAAATACGATATAAATGAGCTTTATGCAATTAGTGATTTAATGATAACTGATTATTCAAGCGTATTTTTTGATTATTCAATCTTAAATAGACCTATTCTTTTCTATATGTATGATTTAAATGAGTACAAGGAAGAACTTAGAGGATTCTATTTAGATATTTATAAGGATTTACCAGGACCTATTATCGAAGATGAAGATGAACTTTTGGATAATATAAAAAATGGCCTGTATAATAAATTCAATGATAGAAGAAAAGAATTTATGGATAGATTTAATTATTTAGACGATGGAAATGCTTCAAAGAGAGTTATAGAACTTATTAAATAATTATATATAAATTGCTGCAAGGTATGAATAAAATTACTTTTGCAGCAGTTTTTTATTTTATATTTATATGGTAGAAAAATGTTGTTCACAAAAGTTTAATACTTAATATTTGCTAAGATGTAGAAATAAAGCTATAATTGTAATAGTTCCATATGATTTTTATTTATAATTTTATGTAAAAAAGTAATTTAAAATAAAAAAATGAGAAAAATAATATTAACAAATAATGGACATAAGAGTGGGAAAACTATGATTAAGAAATTTATATTATATATAGTATTAGGAATTATATACATATTTATTTATCCTTTTAAAATCAAGAAGGATAAAATTACATTTATATCTTATAAAACAGACAGACTGGAAGGAAACTTTAAATTAATTTCAAACAATTTGATTAGAGATAATCAATATGAAATGGTCTATCTATTTATGAAATATAAGAATAATTTATGGGGTAACTTTAAGTACTTTATTAACTGTATAAAGCAGGTTTATCATGTAAATACATCTAAAGTAGTTGTTTTAGATTACAATAATTATGTTGTATCTAATTTTAAGAAAAAAGATGTAAAAGTTATTCAAGTGTGGCATGCTACAGGTGCTATTAAGCAGTTTGGTAATGATATTAACCGTGAATATAAAATAAGAAATTATGATTACGTATTAGCTACCTCTAAAATATGGAAAAAACCTTATAGTTCTGCATTTAATGTTACAGAAGAGCAGGTAGTCCCATTAGGTATACCAAAGACAGATAATCTGTTTTCAGAGGCTAGAATGGAGAAATATAAAAAATATGTTCTTAATAAGTATCCTCAAATTAAAGGAAAAAAGGTAGTACTATTTGCTCCTACTTTTAGAGGCGATCCAATTTCAGATATTAAATATCAGGAAGTTGATTTAAAATATATAGCAGATCAATTAGGTGATGAATATATACTGATATATAAGCTTCATCCTTGGTTTGGCGATAAAAATGTTGGCGAAAGAAGTGATTTAATAAACGCAAATTCAGAAAATATAAATAGGCTTTTTGCTGTGACTGATTATTTAATCACTGATTACTCAGCAATAATTTTTGATTATGCAATACTTAATAAACCAGCATTATTTTTAGTGCCTGATTTAGAGGAGTATAAAAAAGAACGTGGTATGTACATAGACTATGAAAATGAAATGCCTGGGCCAATATGCTTTAATGAAAATGAAGTAGTAAATGCAATAAAGAGTGATGATTTTGATTTAGAAAAGATTCAAAAATTTAGAACTAGATATTTTAAATACACTGATGGCCAATCAACTAAACGTGTATGTGAATTTGTAGAGGATTTAATCAAAAATAAATAAATAAATAAGCAGGCAATGATTTGCCTGCTTTATTTATTAATATGATGTATCATCATATTAATCGTATGATTCTTCGTATGTTTCTGTAGAGTAATCAGCTTCGCTTGGTAACACATCATTAAAGATATATTCTTTTACTTGTTCTTTTGTTGTTTCTGCATCAAAAGATAAGTAGTATATCCCATCTATATTAGTACCTTCACTATAGCTATCAAGCGGGAATCTTTCTTGCTCTAAAGTTACTCCGTTTAACCCCATTGTTGCCATTTTAGTTCCTAACGCTAAAATATCGTTAGTAGTTAAATTAGTTTGTACATATGGAGAAAGCTGATTTATTGTTGAAAGATATTGAGTAGCAGGTAAAGCTAATGCTTTTTCAAATAAAGCATTTAAAACAATTCTCTGTCTATGAGTTCTTTCATAATCTCCACCAGCAGTATAACGGATTCTTGAGTAAGCTAAAGCTTGTGTACCATCAACATGCTGAATTCCTGGAGTGTATATATTTGCAGAAGCAGTTCCGTTTAAATCATTAAGTTCATTTATATAGAAGTTAATGTATTCAGTTTCTTCAGCTGTAATTTCTAAATCAAGACCACCTAGAGAATCTATTATTACTGGAAGTGTAGAAAAGTCAACTGCTGCGAACTTTTCTACATTTAAGCCAAAGTTTTGGTTTAGCGTATTAATTGCAAGTTCTGCACCACCATATGCGTATGCATGGTTTAATTTATCCATTCCGTAATCAGCTATACTTACATATGAATCTCTCATAAATGAAGTTATTTTTAACTTATTATGAACTGGATCTAAAGTAGCAACCATTGTTGCATCAGAACGTCCAGTAGCAGAAGCATCAGTAGAATCTACCCCGAATAATGCTATGTTTACTATATCAGAATAATGAGCGTATTTTGATAATTCTGCATCTGAAGTTATTCCTAATTTATCTTTATTAAGTTTTATTCCGTTAAAGTTTCCAACTACATAGTTTAAGTATAGATATCCTCCACCAACTATTAGCAAGATTATTGCTACGAATCCTAATAAGATTCTAGCTGCTAATGGCTGTTTCTTCTTTCTTTTTTTCTTTTTTGGGCCATTGGTTTTTGCTGTAGGTTTTCTCTTAAGGTCATTAGTATTTTTACTCATTGTTATCTCCTTATTTAAAGTTTTATTACAATATTAGTTTTTGATTCATTATATAAATTTATTCGAAGATGAATAGCTGTAAGGATAATATTATTATACCATTATTTCCTACCACTCCATAGGGCCTGCTAAAATTGTTACAGAAACGTTACGTCTTCCCCAGCTAATACATTCTGCTTCTGAATTTAAATAAACATCTATGATATTACCTTTAATAGCACCACCAGTATCAGCAGCTATGGCAACACCATAACCTTCAACATATACCTTAGAACCTAATGGTATTACGTTAGGATCCACGGCAATTGTACTTATTCCATTAGGATCTCTTACTGGTCTGCTTCCTGTAGCAGTAAATGTACCACCAGTATAAGCTGTAGCCTGCATAGAGTAAGTTGCTTGTCCAGAACTTAAATCAACAGTTAGTCCACTTCCAGTTGAAGTACTGTCACCTCTTGAAGAAGATGCTTGTTCTTCTTCTTTTCGTTTTAAATCAGCTATTTTAGATTCACCAGAGTCTATGCTTGCATTTGCTTTGTTAACTACAGTTTCACTATTAAGCTGAGGTATTAAAGCAGTTAAAGTAGCTACTGCATTTTGTAAATCTGAAATAGAATTTGAATCTTCTATGATAGAAACAGAATTTGCGATAAGTTTAGTTTCATTTTCTTCAACTACTGCTAAAATAGATTTCATTTGTGAATTTAATTCATCTACTTTAGCTTTTTTTGCAGATTTCTTATCGTTTAATTCATTAAGCGATGCTTCATTTTCTGATTGTAACTGAGTTAATGAATCTTTTTTCTCTGAAAGAATGTTCATATCTTCAGTTAATTGTTCCTTAGTAGCATTAATTTCAGAAATTAAGTTTTTATCAAAATTAATTACTTTACTAGCTGCATTTATTCTACTAAAGAAATCAGAAATATTATCAGAAGCTAAAATATAAGATATTAAATTGCTAGACATTTCAGATTTCTGCATAGCTCGTAGTCTTTTAGCTAATGATTCTTCTTTTTCTTTAAGATCTTCTTCAGCTTGCTCTAATGAAGCTTCTGTAGTACTTATCTCATTTTCAGTTGAAGTAATTTGTTCTTCAGTTTCACTTATTTTTGAATTTATATTGCTTATATCTATATCGAATTGTGCAATTTCAGAATTAATGGACATAACTTGATCATCTAGGACTTTATATTGCTGCATATTTTCATCAATAGTTTGTTTTTCTGCTGTATTATCATCTGCATAAGCTAAATATGATGTTCCGTAAATGCTGGAAAAGTTTAAAGTAACAGCTATTATGGAACTAATTATTATTGATCGTTTTAACAGAATAGACACCTCCTATGATAGCTATTTTTAGTATAAACTGAAATATAAATTAAATATTTTCCCCAAAAAATAATTTAATTTATATTTCAGTTTATGGTAAGCTATGATGTTATTATATCATAAGATATAAAATTAATAAAATAATTTACTTTTTATGGAAAATATTAAAGTGGAATCGATGCTTAATTAGTAAATTATTATAATGGTGATTATGTTGATTTATCTGGCTTATATGATAAAATTAAACAGAGTATAACATAAATTTTACCGAGAAATAATAAAAAACCTGAAGGGGTGGAGAATATGAGTAAAATAAAGGTGCTTTCTGTATTTGGCACTAGGCCAGAAGCAATAAAGATGTGTCCTTTAGTAAAATTATTAGAGCAAGATGATAGAATTGAATCGAAGGTATGCGTTACAGCACAGCATAGGGAAATGCTTGATTCAGTTTTAGAAATATTTAATGTGAAACCAGCTTATGATTTAAATATAATGGCACAAGGCCAGACTATTATAGATATATGTAATAAAGTACTTGTGGGGACTGATAGAGTAATCAAGGAATATAATCCAGATTTAGTACTTGTACATGGAGATACTTCAACTACTTTAAATGGAGCGTTAGCTGCTTTTTATAATAAAGTACCTGTAGGACATGTAGAAGCAGGGCTAAGAACAGGGGATATGTATTCACCTTTCCCAGAAGAAGCAAATAGAAAACTTACCGGAGCAATAGCAACATTACATTTTGCGCCAACAATTAATAATGCAAATAATCTAGCTAAGGAATCAATAACTAAAAATGTATTTATCACAGGAAATACTGTTATTGATGCGTTATTATCAGTAGTGAATGATGAACATAAATTTGCAGATGAAAAATTAAATGACATAGATTTTATTAATAATAAGGTTATTCTTCTGACTGCACATAGAAGAGAAAATTGGGGAGAACCAATGAAGGATATATTTGCAGCAGTTAGGGAATTAGCAGAAAAGAATGATGACGTAAAAATAATCTTCCCAATGCATAAGAATCCATTAATAAGGGAATTAGCAAAGGAAAGCTTTAAGGGAATAGAAGAGAAGATTTGTATGATTGAGCCACTTGAATATGTTGACTTTACAAATTTAATGGCTAAATGTTATTTAATTATGACTGATTCGGGGGGAATCCAAGAAGAAGCGCCGGCACTTGGTAAGCC
>CAKVNP010000091.1 GCA_934777095.1 uncultured Clostridium sp.
GCTAAAGAATCCATTAATGCTATTAATGACATTTATTTTTCCTATCTTTATAATAATTGTTTGTTTTGGTGGATTTTTTGTTGGTGATAGTTCCTCAGATATAGGAATAATTGATAAGAGCAATTCAAAACTTTCGAAAGAACTGGTAAGTGAGCTTAAAGATGAATATGAAATAGTCGAATTAAAAGGCGAAGCCGAAAAAAATTACGATTTAATAAGAGACAGTAAAGTGGCAGCAATTTATGTCATAGATCAGGATTTTGATAGTAATATCAATGATGGAAAAGTTCCTAATGTAGAATGTTATAAAAAAGAAGATGCTAATGGATTATTATTGGCAGATGATATTATTTCAAATTATGTAAGTAAAGCGGTAGAAGAGGATATAGGCCAAGGATTAAGTAGTAATGCCATAAATGCAGTTGTTAATAATAAGGAATCTTCAGATAAAGATGATTTTAAGATGACTGTCTTAATGATATGCTATTTCATGCTCATCGGCGGATCTATAATTACAGGAGATATCTTAAAGCTGAAAGAGCAGAAGGTATTAAGAAGAACTATTGCTACTAGTAATACTGATATTGAAATATTAGGCAGTTTATTTATCTCTACATTTATTATTCAAGGAATATTAAGTAGTGCAGCATTTGTATTGCTGATAAATATCTTAAATATTCCAAATGCAGATATTCTACAAGGAATACTAATAATATTCTTAAGCAGCGTAGTTTCTACTGCCATTGTATTAAGTGTTACTAGATGGATTAAGACTCCAACAATTGCTAGTTTGACAACAGTTTTATTTGGACTTATTACTTTTGTACTAGGTGTATTTGGCTCACAGCTAGATGAGTTTTCAAATGTACCAAGAATTATGGGCAGCATAAGTGTGATTTCACCATTTACTTGGTTTATTAAAATAATCGATAAAGGACAGATAGTAGTTCCAATTTTAGTTGTAGTTTTAATATCTGCAGTATTCTTTACAGCAGGAAGCTTTAAGTTAAGAGAATTTGTGAAGGAATAAAAAGTAGGGTGTAACTACAAAAGCTGTGAAGCTCGCTTCAATGCTTTTTCCGTTACACCCTACTTTTTTGGGTTATTAAAGGAGGAAACTCCTTAGGGAGTTGGATTAGAAAATGATGAATTATGAGTGATGAATGATGAATTAGGGTTGAAATCCCTTCGTGAATTTTTATTAATAAATTAAAAGGAACTCCTGAGGAGTTCCTACCTTAATTCATAATTCTTAATTCATAATTCATCATTAATTAAGTAGTTCTAATATTTCGATTGAATATTTTGTTCCTGGTGCTTCTACTTCTACTATGTCGCCAGCTTTCTTGCCTTTAAGGGCTTTTCCAAGGTCTGATTCAATGCTGATAAGCATATTTTCAGGATCCATATCCATAGTAGTAACTAAAGTAACAACATCTTCATCATCTTCTTCAATGAATTTTATACGGGCTTTACTATTTATACCGATAACAGATTTATCTATAGAGCTTTCATCAATTATGGTAGCTGTAGAAATCATTGTCATAAGATATTGAATTCTATTGTCGTTTTCTCTATATTCAGCACAAGCGGCTTTATATTCAGCATTTTCAGATCTATCACCATGAGCTGCAGCAATCATTTTTTCTTTTGCTATTTCAGCTCTTTTTACTGTCATTCTATAATCTAATTCTTCCTGCAGTTTTTTAATATTTTCCTCTGTTAAGTGATTATGCATAGGAAACCACTCCTCCCTAAAATATTTAATACAAATATTATATATTGTAAGGAAATAAAGGTAAAGTTGTTTTAAAAAGAATTTATTATGTAGGATTACTAATAGAAAGCGAAAAGAAGAAAATAATGAATTTATGGTAGTGACCATAAATTCATTATTTTAATTACATTATTTATTGCATGAATCTAAACTATAGCAGTCAAGATTATCTATTAAGGAAGAAATAAGCTGGATATGATATTCTTCATCTTTAATAATTCTGGATAATACTGCATTAATGCAAGGATCGTCTATTTTCTTTATATGGCTTTTATATTGTTCAATTGCTCCATATTCACCTTTTAAATCTGAAATCAGCATATTAACAACATTAGTACCGTAAAATACAATATCGGAATTCCAAGGCATACAGCCTTTTTCAGAGCTGATATCATAAGTTAGGGGAGCTCCTAAAAGAATGATTAATTCACCTAACATTTGCAAATGATCCATTTCTGCAAGTGCAATAGCTAGTAAGGCCTTAGATATTTCACAATAACATTTTGTAAATCTTATTTCATGATTAATATATTGCATAATAGCAGTTAGTTCAGATCCTACACCGGAAAAATCCTCAGCTAATAATTTAGCATAGTATTTATTCTGGCACTGAACTTTTAATGCAGGGTAAGGTAAATCAAAAACTGCTGGTCTTACGTCTTCAAGATCGCAAGTAGCTTTTATTTTACAGCAAAAATCTTCTTTATGATCTTTTTCACAAGCTGGTTTTTCGTACTTTTCATTCTTTTTACAAGTTGATTCATCTTTTGTTGTTCCTTGATAAGCAGATTTTTCTTTAAAAGGAAAACCTTCAAATAAATAATTAATCTCTTGTTGCTTTCTATTTTTAGTCATTTGTATACCTCTCTTAAAAGTAAATATAATTAATTATATTCTTTAAGTTATAAAAATGTGTTGCAAAAAAATACAAAATAGGTTGTATATGGTAAAAAGGGGAGTATAATAAAAGTATGGTATTCACTAAAGGAATTTAGTGATTTTTTTTAGCGGTTATATATAGCATGCTATGTAATAAAAGGAGGCGGAGAGATGATTAAAACTATATTAGCAGAAGTTAAAGAATATAAAAAAGATTCTTTAAAGACACCTATATTTGTTATTTTAGAAGTAATAATGGAAGTTGTAATTCCTTTAATGATGGCTGCAATTATCGATAATGGTGTTGAGAAAAGTAATGTTAAATACGTATGTATCGTGGGAGTAGCTATGATTGCAGTATCGATGCTTTCATTATGTTTTGGAGTATTGGCGGGAAAATATGCAGCTAGCGCCAGTACAGGAGTTGCCAAAAATTTGCGAAAAAAAATGTATGAAAATATACAGACTTTTTCATTTTCTAAAATTGATAAATATTCAACAGCGGGACTGGTAACTAGACTTACTACAGATATTACTAATGTACAAAATGCGTATCAAATGATAATAAGAATGTGTACAAGAGCTCCAATTATGCTTATTTGTGCAATGGTAATGTGTATAAAAATAAGTCCAAGATTATCTTGCGTATTTTTAGGTGCAATAGTTTTTTTAACTATAGTACTAGCTTTAGTAACTATGAACGCACATCCTGTATTTGTGAAGGTATTTAAAAAATATGACGATTTAAATGCAAGTGTCCAGGAAAATGTAGGAGCTATAAGAGTAGTAAAGGCATATGTCAGGGAAGAATATGAAATAAATAAATTTAAAAAAGCCAGTGGTAATATTTATAATTTATTTCTTAAAGCAGAAAAGATTCTGATTATTAATATGCCAGCAATGCAATTTGCTATGTATACTTGTATCATTTTGATTTCATGGCTTGGAGCAAAAATGATAGTAAGTAATACATTAACTACTGGAGAACTAATGAGTCTTTTTGCATATGTTATGAACATTTTAATAAGTCTGATGATGATATCTATGATGTTTGTAATGATTATAATGTCTAAAGCTTCTGCAGAACGTATTTCAGAAATAATTGAAGAAAAAACAGATTTAAAAAATTGTGTAAATCCTATAGCAGAAGTTAAGGATGGTTCTATTGAATTTAGTGATGTTTCATTTTCTTATAAAAACAATGATATATATGTACTAGATAACATTAATTTTAAGATAGATTCAGGTGAAACAGTCGGGGTAATTGGTGGAACAGGTAGTGCTAAATCTACTTTAGTTCAATTAATTCCAAGGCTTTATGATGTATCTAAAGGAGAAGTAAAGGTAGCAGGTGTAAATGTTAAAGAATACGATCTTGAAAAGCTTAGGGATGCTGTATCAATGGTTCTTCAGAAAAATGTGCTATTTTCAGGAACAATAAATGATAATCTGCGCTGGGGAAATAAAGATGCCACAGATGAAGAAATAAAAAGAGTTTGTGTTTTAGCTCAAGCAGATGAGTTTATTGAATCTTTTCCAGAGGGTTATCAAACATATATTGAACAAGGTGGCACAAATGTGTCAGGGGGACAGAAACAGAGATTATGTATAGCCAGGGCAATTTTAAAGAAACCTAGGATTTTAATATTAGATGATTCTACTAGTGCAGTTGATACAAAGACTGATTCACTTATTAGAAAAGCTTTTAAAGAAGAAATTCCTGATACTACAAAGATAATAATTGCACAGAGAATTTCATCTGTTCAAGATGCGGATAAGATAATTGTATTAAATGAGGGAGTTATTGAGGATATAGGAACTCATGAAGAATTAGTAGCACGATGCGAAATTTATAGAGAAGTATATGAATCACAAGTGAAAGGAGCTGAAAAAAATGAAGAAGAATATAAATCCTATGATAAAAAGTAAGACAATGAAGAAAATAGAAAACCCCATTCCAATTTTTAAAAGACTTTTAAAATGTATTTTTAAAAGCTACAGGATGCATTGTATTGTAGTGGCTATCTTTATCATAATTAGCTCACTAGCTAATGTAGTTGGTACAAGATTTATGAAAAATTTAATAGATGATTATATTCTTCCATTCATAAATGATGCAGGTCATAATTTTACTCCATTATTAAAAGCATTAACGGTAATGGGCTGTATATATTTTTTAGGCGTAGTTTCAACATGGGCATTTAACAGAATAATGATTAATGTATCACAAGGAACTTTAAAAAATATAAGAGATGATATATTTACTCATATGGAAAAGCTGCCAATAAAGTATTTTGATACACATTCTCATGGAGATATTATGAGTATATATACTAATGATACAGATACATTAAGGCAGATGATAAGCCAAAGTATACCTCAATTTATTTCATCAATAATAACCGTAGTAGGAGTTCTTATATTTATGATAAGTTTAAGTATTCCTTTGACAATAACTACTTTATTGATGGTATGGCTTATGCTGATGGTTACAAAAAATATAGCAGGTAAAAGTGGAAGCTATTTTATTGAGCAGCAGAAAAAATTAGGAAAGATAAATGGATTTATTGAAGAAATGATGGAAGGGCAGAAAGTTATTAAGGTATTCTGCCATGAAAAAGAAAGTAAAGAACAATTTAATAAATTAAATGAAGAGTTATTTGAAAGTGCAAATAATGCAAACAAATATGCCAATATATTAATGCCTGTAATGGGTAATATGGGATATATAAATTATGTTATTACAGCGATTTTAGGTTCTATCTTAGCCATATTTGGAATTGGTGGATTTACTATTGGTGGGCTTGCTGCATTTTTACAATTTACTAAGACATTTAACCAGCCAATATCTCAAATGTCACAGCAGTTAAATTCAATTGTAATGGCGCTTGCTGGAGCAGAAAGAATATTTAAACTTATAGATGAGAAACCGGAAACAGATAATGGATATGTAGAACTAGTAAATGTTAAATATAATGATAATGGACAAGTAGTAGAATCAGTACAAAGAACAGGCTGCTGGGCATGGAAGCATTATCATAAGGATAGTAATACAACAACTTATAAAAGGCTTACAGGTGATGTAGTATTTGATCATGTGGATTTCGGGTATAATGATGAAAAGATGATTCTACATGATATTGTTCTTTATGCCAAACCAGGGGAAAAGATTGCTTTTGTAGGGGCAACTGGTGCAGGAAAGACTACTATAACTAATCTGATAAATAGATTTTATGATATTCAGGACGGCAAAATTAGATATGATGGTATCAATGTAAATAAAATAAAGAAAGCCGATTTACGAAGATCATTAGGAATAGTACTTCAGGACACGCATCTTTTTACTGGAACAGTAATGGAAAATATCCGTTATGGAAAACTTGATGCATCTGATGAAGAAGTAATAGAAGCATCAAAGCTGGCTAATGCCCACTATTTTATTAAGCATCTGCCAATGGGTTATGATACAGTGCTTACTGGTGATGGAAGTAACTTATCACAAGGACAGAGGCAGCTTTTGGCAATAGCTAGAGCAGCTATAGCAAATCCACCAGTATTAATATTAGATGAGGCTACTTCAAGTATTGATACTAGAACTGAGAAGATAGTACAAGATGGTATGGATAAACTTATGGAAGGAAGAACTGTTTTTGTAATAGCTCATAGATTATCAACAATAAAAAATTCAAATGCAATAATGGTAATGGATCATGGAAGAATTATTGAAAGAGGAGACCATGAAAGTTTAATAGAAAAGAAAGGTGTCTATTATCAATTATATACTGGAGCACTAGAACAAGAATAAATATTTTCCATTTAATAATTTTCAAATCTTTCGAGAATACTGTATAATAAAATAAAGCTAGAATGAAAGGATGAGAAATATGAAAAAATACAATAGAATATTCACTATAGTTATCGATTCTTTAGGAATAGGAGCAATGGATGATTCTGAAGAATATGGAGATATAGCTGTTGATACACTTGGACATATAGCTTCTTCAGTTGAAGAATTAAATATACCTAATCTTCAAAAGTTAGGAATTGCAAATTTACATCCAATCGAGCATGTAAATAAAGTAGAGCAGCCATTAGGTTATCAGATGAAACTTAAAGAAGCTAGTGTTGGTAAAGATACAATGACTGGACATTGGGAGATGATGGGGCTGCATATTACAAAACCATTCCAGACTTTCACTGAAACAGGATTCCCAAAGGAACTTTTAGATGAGTTATCAAAAAAGACAGGGCATAAAATTGTAGGTAATAAAAGTGCCAGCGGAACAGAAATATTAGAAGAATTAGGTCAGCATCAAATGGAAACAGGAGATATGATAGTTTATACTTCAGCAGATTCTGTTTTACAAATCTGCGGCCATGAAGAAACTTTTGGCTTAGATGAATTATATAGATGCTGTGAAATAGCAAGAGAATTGACAATGAAGGATGAATGGAAAGTAGGTAGAGTAATTGCTAGACCGTATATAGGAAACAAAGAAGATGGATTTAAACGTACTAGCAATAGGCATGATTATGCATTAAAGCCTTATGGAAAAACAGTTCTTAATACATTAAAAGATAATAAATATGATGTAATATCAGTTGGAAAAATAAATGATATATTTGATGGAGAAGGTATTACAGAATCGCATAAATCAAAAAGCTCAGTTCATGGAATGGAGCAGACTTTAGAAATCATGGATCAGGATTTTAAGGGATTATGTTTTGTAAATTTAGTTGATTTTGATGCATTATGGGGACATAGGAGAAATCCAGCAGGATATGCAGAAGAGTTAGAAAAGTTTGATGTTAATTTAGGAAAAGTAATAAATAAATTACAAGAAGATGACTTGTTAATTATTACTGCAGATCATGGTAATGATCCTACATATAAAGGTAGTGATCATACAAGAGAATATGTACCATTTTTAGCTTATTCGCCATCTATGAAAGAACATGGGCAGCTTGAAACTAGTGATAATTTTGCAGTTATTGCAGCAACTATTGCAGAAAAC
>CAKVNP010000092.1 GCA_934777095.1 uncultured Clostridium sp.
AGATTAGGAGGTTTATTATGTCTTACAACTACGAGATAACAAAAGATGATTATATTGATTTTAATTTATATCATATGAAAAACTCATCTTCAAACAAAATAGTATTTATTTTATTATGCTATATAACACCTATACTATTTGCTATTCCAATCTATATTATTGGCACAAATGTTCTTAAACAGCCAAGTTATTACTGGGTAATAATTTCTCTTATATTTATAGCGGGCTGGATTTTTACTTATCCAAAGCGTTATAACAGATTAATTATCAGAGAATGTACTAAATCATTAAAAAGAAATGGCAGCAATAATATATTAGGGCAAAAAAACTTAACTGTTGCCGAGGAATCTATCGTAATTAAAGGTGAAAATTCTATTGATAATATTAAATTAAGTGAAATAAAGGAAATCAAGCTGTATAAAGACTTAATATTAATTTATTTAGATATAAATACTGCCCATATTATTTCAACTAGCTCTTTTACAGCTGAAGAAAAAAATGCACTTATAAACATGCTTGGTAAAAAATAAAAGAAGCCTATTTAGTTATCTTAATTCAACTAAATAGGCTTCCTTGATTATTCTAATATTTCATCAAAAACTTTGTTATGCTCAGCATCCTTGCTAAAACATTGTATTATACTTAGTATATCTTCTTCATCAATTTCATTATTCCTTGTTATCATTAACGCTGCTAGATAGCATTTAATAACGGTAAATGAATTTCTCAATCTTTTAATACTTAAGGAAAGTGATACCTTATTTATTGGTATTAAGTCCTTAAATACCTGATTCACTAGATAATTCTCATAGATGTATGAATATCCTGCCAAAGTTGCTTTTATTTTATCATTGTTATTTAGATAGTTTTCTACCTTCTCCATTTCTAAATAATTTTGGGCTAGTTTTTTTAATCTACTGCTCTTGATGTTTTCGATTAAAGATTTATTCTTCAATTTTAAATATACCTCTTCTTCATTAAATTGCCCTAATTTCAAAAATTCATCAAAATTCAGTTCTGCAGATTCTTCAATTAACTCATCTATTTCAGCAAATTCTTCAGCATTTAAATGTTGTTCTATTTTATCATAAAATGCTGACAATATATTTAAACGTTCTTCGATGCTATATTCTCTATTTTGTAATATTGCGATAGTAATTATCCTTAAATTCCAAAAATATTGAATCAGGCTTTCTGTCCCCATAAAGGACTCTGTATCGATGATTCTTCTTATTTCAATACAATCTTCATCTATTTCTTCCTCGATTTCTATAAACTCCATTTTATCTTTATTTAGAAATGCCAGTCTGCATACTTCTTCACAAGAGGGCAGCCCGCTTTTTTCATATATATCATCAACAATATTATATACCCTGGGATAACTTTTACAGGTGATACATAAATTTTCTTCTCCAAGGCCTCCATGAATATTGCATAATTTGTCTTTATTTAAAAATGGGCATTCCTTTTCCCCTACTAAATTCATAAATGCTGCATTAAAAAAATCATGCTCTTTATTATTTTTAGTATATTTCCCAGCTACTAAATCTTTTAATTCTCCATTGTCTTTCGAATATTTTTTATATGTATCTTCATCTATATTAATATCCCAGCCTGCACAACACGTATCTTAACAATTTAGGCCCTATACATCTAAACTCTTTCATATATTCTGGCATAAAAAAATCTGCTTTCATAATCTTTCTCCACTGTTTTATTTATTATTATTATCTTTTTTTCGTACTTTTACAAAAAAGAAATCATTTAAAAGAGCTATTACTATAACAAGCTTTAAATGATTTCTCTAAATTAATTATAAGTTTTCAATTTCCTTTAATAATTCTTCAACTAAATCTTCTTCTTTTACTTTTTTGATAATTTGGCCTTTTTTAAATATTAAGCCTACCCCATGTCCACCAGCTATTCCAATATCAGCTTCCCTGGCTTCTCCTGGTCCATTAACTACGCAGCCCATTACTGCAACCTTAATGTTCTTATTGCAATTTTCAAGCCTCTTCTCAACTTCTTCTGCAATCTTAATTGGATTTATTTCCGTTCTTCCACATGTAGGACAAGAAACAAACTGCATTCCCTGCTTTCTTAAACCTAATGCTTGCAGCATTTCTTTTGCTACCTTAATTTCTTCTATTGGATCAGAAGTTAATGATACTCTAATCGTATCCCCAATGCCTTCTGCAAGCAATGTACCAATACCTAAAGTTGATTTAATTGTACCTCTAAATACTGTTCCTGATTCTGTTACTCCTAAATGAAGAGGATAGTCACATTTTTCACTCATTAATCTATAAGCCTTAATCATCATAGGTACATCTGAAGACTTAATTGATATTACTATATCATAGAATCCTACTTCTTCTAAAATCTTCACATGGCTCATTGCAGATTCCACTAAACCCTCTGCAGTAACTTTTCCATCTCTCTCTAAGATTTCTTTTTCAAGAGAACCAGAATTTACCCCTATTCTTATGGGAATATTCTTAGCTTTTGCTGTTTCAGCTACTATTTTTACTCTTTCCATTGAACCAATGTTTCCTGGATTAATTCTTAATGCTGCAACACCATTTTCAATAGATTTTAATGCTAATCTATAATCAAAATGGATATCTGCAACTACTGGCATTGGTGACATCTTACAAATTTCCTTTAAGCTTTCTGCTGCCTCCATATCTGGAACTGCACATCTTATTATTTCGCAGCCTGCAATATGAAGTTTTCTAATCTGCTCTAGAGTAGCCTCAGCATCTCTTGTATCTGTATTTGTCATAGACTGTATTGAAACCGGTGCATCTCCACCAACTAATACAGAACCCACTCTAACTTGTCTTGTCTTTTTTCTTTCCATTTTTCCACCTCTTAAAGTGCAACTGGGAATATTATATCTTTTAAGGTTACTATTAACATGAAGCCCATTAAGATAATAAATCCTACATAATTTAATGTTCCCACAATTTTGTCTGGCACTTTTTTCTTAGTAATGAATTCTATTAATAATATTAATGCCCATCCACCATCTAGTGCTGGGAAAGGAAGTAAATTAAATACAGCAAGGTTTATGCTTATAATACCTAAGAAATTACATAATGTCTGCCAGCCACTTTGCGCTGCTTTTCCTGACATTCTTATCATAGTAACCGGTCCACCGATATCTGTCTTTAAATTAAGCTTACCTGTTACAAGCATTGCTAAACTCTTGTAAGTTACCTTCACTGTTGAAATAGTCTGTCTATAAGTATACCTTAATGTCTGCCCAAATGTTGGCTCTGTAACTCTTTCATAGGCAAATCCTATTTGATAGTAATCTCCATTACTGCTGTTTACAAGCTTTGGAGTTAGCTCAAAATCTAATTTCTTTCCTTCTCTTTCAACTAATAAATCAAAAGACTTTCCGTTTATCATTAAAAGCTTATCTCCTGGCTGTAGGCCTGCTTCTTCAGCTGCGGAATCAGCTACTATAGAATCAATTGTATTTTCCACAAAACCTACATTTGAATATACTAAAGCAAAGCATACAAATGCTAAGACAATATTCATGAAAGCTCCTGCTAAAATAACTGAAAGCCTTCTTAAAGGAGACTTATTTGAGAAACTTCGTTCATCATCTACCGCTTCCTCTTCACCCATCATCTTTACATATCCACCAATAGGAAGAAGCCTAAGAGAGTATTGTGTTTCTTTACCTTTATGCGAATAAACTTCTGGCCCCATCCCGATTGAGAATTCTTCTACTCTTATTCCATTAAGCTTAGCTAAAGTAAAATGTCCAAGCTCATGAACAATAATTAATAAACTAAATCCTAATATAGCCCATATAATATACATTCCTATTTCCTCCTAATTCCATTTGTTTTTAATATATTCCCTAACTTTTTCATCTAGAGCAATTATATTATCAATAGTCATTTCATTATCTTTTTCAGATCTGAACTTATCCATACATTCTTCTATTATATCTGCAATCTGCAAGAATTTTATCTTTTCTTGTAAAAGAAGGGCTACTGCTTCTTCATTTGCTCCATTTAGGATACACGGCATCATTCCCCCCTCTTTTCCTGCCTTAAAAGCAAGATTTAAACATTTAAACGTCTCAAAATCCGGCTTTTCAAAAGTAAGCATGCCTACTTCATAAAAACTTATCGGCTTAGCAATTTGTTCTTTTCTCTCTGGATAATTAAGTGCATACTGTATTGGCAGCCTCATATCAGGTGAGCCCATCTGAGCAATAACACTAGCGTCCTTATATTCAACCATTGAATGTACAATGCTTTGAGGATGTACAACAACTTCTATATTGTCGTAATCACAATCAAATAAAAAATGAGCTTCAATTACTTCTAATCCTTTATTCATTAATGTTGCAGAATCTATTGAAATCTTCTGTCCCATATTCCATTTTGGATGTTTTAGTGCCTGATGTACTGTTACATCTTTTAAATATTCTGTTTTTCTGCCCCTAAAAGGCCCCCCTGACGCTGTTAAAATTATCTTGTTTATGTCTTTATTTTTATATCCGCTTAATGATTGGAATATAGCACTATGTTCAGAATCTACAGGTAAAATCTTAACGTTACATTCCTTTGCTTTTGCCATTACTATTTCACCTGCAACAACTAAAGTTTCCTTATTTGCTAAGGCTATATCTTTCCCTGCTTCAATTGCCGCCAGCGTTGGTCTTAATCCAATCATTCCTACTACTGAAGTAACAACAGTATCTATTTCATTTAATGAAGCAACTTTAATAAGCCCTTCTATACCTTTTAACACTTCAATATCTTTACCATTTTCTTTGCAGAACTTACTAACTGCCTCTGCTGACTTTTCGTCCATCATTGCAACATATTTAGGTGAAAATTCATTTATTATTTCAATTATTTTATCAACAGATGAATTTGCAGTTATTCCTATTAAGTTTATTTTTTCATTAGAATTCCTTATTACATCTAATGTTTGAGTCCCTATAGAGCCTGTTGCTCCTAAAATTGATATATTTTTCATTGTAACCTCCTATGTAACTAGCTATAAATTATATCCTTAGCTAAAAGACAATATATTGGACCGGCTAATATTCCAATAAAGCCAAACATTTCTGCTCCAATATATATAGATAGCATAATAGCCAATGGATGAATATCTAGTTTAGAGCTTAAATACTTAAGTTCTAATATTTCTCGTATAATTTGAGACAATAGATAAAGTGCTATAAGTCCAATAACTACTAAATACTTCTCCATTATTATATTGTATATTATAATTGGTATAAAAACAATTATTGTTCCAACATACGGCAATATATCTAAAATTCCACATAAAATTCCTAAAAGAAGACTGCTAGGTATTCCAAGTATCTTAAAGCCTGCAATAATTATGACAGTACATATTATTACCAACCTTAATTCAATTCTTATTACATTTTTTAAGTTCTCCTTTTTAATAAATGCTTTTTGTAAAATCTCTTGAGGGATTATCTTGCCTAATAAAATTGAAAACCTCTCTTTATCTGTAATTAAGAAATATACACATATATTACCTATTATATATGATAAAATCCCTTCACCTGTAATACTTGCCCCTGATTTAAGCATATTTCCAGAAAAACTTTTAAGTCCGCTTTGTAAAACTTTATCAATTTCAAAACCAAAGATTAATTTAATATTTCTTTCAAGTATAATAAAATCATTTGTGCCATTCTTTAATGCTTTATTTATTATTCTCGCCATTTCATTACCAAAATAAAATATAAAGCAAAATAATATTACATTTATTATCAGAATCCCCAAAGCACCTGCAATCTTTGATGGAATATTAACTTTTTGAAGACAGTTATATATTGGTCTTATAAACAGCATAAGTATCAAAATACTTATAAAAGGTTTAAAATAAAATTTTATTGTTAAGGTCATTAAAGCAAGCACCAGCGCTATAATAAGCAGTAAAATTATTTTATTATACTTTAAATATACTTTCATAATGGTCTCCTTATTGATAATAAACAATTTAAAGTTTCATTTAAGTATATTTAATTGCAGTTCTGTTAATGCTATATTTACTATAATAAAAAATACCAAATATTAATTTTATTAATATTTGGTATTTATATCTATATATATTTATATATTCACAATAAAAGTAAGATAATAGAATACAACTACAGCGTTAAATAAAATTGAATCAAATCTATCTAACACCCCACCATGTCCTGGTATTAAATCACTATAATCTTTTAGCCCAACGTATCTCTTAATTGATGAAGCAACTAGATCTCCAAATGTCCCCATTATTCCACAAATAGCTCCTATTAAGAAATAGTGTATATGTGCAACTTCTGGTATATTTGCTCCTATGATCATCCCAAAGATTCCACAGCCTACTGTAGCTCCTAAAATTCCTCCAATAAGTCCTTCTACTGTCTTTTTAGGACTTACTTCTGGACATAGTTTTCTCTTTCCTAAATACTTTCCTGCATAATAAGCTGCACTATCAGCAACCCATGATCCAATAAAGATCAGCCATACTAAATATTTACCACCTGTCTTTGCATTAACTAGGGGAATAAAGCTAAATAGTACTGCAACATAAATAAATCCTAAGAATGTTACAGCTACATCCATAAATGAATATTTTAAATTTATTATTGGTATTATAAGTGATAATACCATTGCTAAAACAACCATATACATTAAATTTTCAAAATTATTACCTATAAGATAATATATAGCTAGTAAAGCATAGCCGATTATCGGCATTGATTTAATTTCTTTTGTCTTAAGTGCATTATAAAATTCATATAAGCCGCAAACTGATAAAGCAATTGTAAATAGCTTTAACGGTAGCCCACCAAAGTATACAAATAGTAATAATGGGGCTAAGACAGCTGCTCCTATATATCTTTTATTTATTTTCATATTATTTCTCTCCTATTATACTCCACCAAATCTTCTATCTCTATTTTGATAGTCATAAATTGCCTTGTGAAGATCTGCTTCACTAAAATCAGGCCAATTTACATTTGAATACCAGAACTCTGAATAAGCACATTGCCATAACAAGAAATTACTTATTCTTTGCTCACCTGAAGGTCTAATGATTAAATCTGGATCTGGTGAATCTTTAGTATATAAATATTTTTCTACTACATCGTTATTTATTGAATCAATATCGATGTTTCCTTCCTTACATTCAGATGCAATCGCTTTTATTGCTCTTACAATTTCATCTCTTCCACCATAATTAAATGCAATATTTAAAATAAGCCCTGTATTATTTTCTGTAAGCTTTAATGATTCTCTTATTTCAGTTTCACATTCATCAGGCAGTTGTGTTATATCACCTAAAACCTTTAATACAACATTATTTTCATGAAGTTCTGCAATTTCACTCCTTAAATATTGTACTAAAAGTTTCATTAATGCTGATACTTCCTCTTTAGGTCTTTTCCAATTTTCTGTAGAAAAAGCATATACAGTCAAGTATTTTATTCCTAATTTATCAGCTTCCTTAACAATTTTTTTCATTGTTTCTATTCCAGCTTTATGTCCCATTGTTCTTGGAAGATTTCTTTTCTTTGCCCATCTTCCGTTTCCATCCATTATAATGGCTATATGTTTAGGA
>CAKVNP010000093.1 GCA_934777095.1 uncultured Clostridium sp.
AAACATTATTAGTTAAAGGTGCATCAGCAGTATCAGCATGGTTAATTGGTGTAGGCTTAACAATAGTAGGATATCAAGCAAACGTTGCACAAACAGCATCAACAATATTTGGAATGAG
The DNA here is from genome assembly GCA_934777095.1 of uncultured Clostridium sp. Taxonomy (GTDB): domain Bacteria; phylum Bacillota; class Clostridia; order Clostridiales; family Clostridiaceae; genus Clostridium. The sequence goes on from CAKVNP010000093.1 coordinate 119, forward strand.
AGTATTAATGATAGGTATACCTTCAGTAGTAAGTATTATAGGATTTATAATTTACAAAAAGGGATATAAAATAGAAGGTAAATTCCAAGATGATATAATGAGACAATTAGAAGAAAAGAGAAACTCACAAATAGCATAATAGATAAACCCAGTCTTAGGGCTGGGTTTAATAATATCCTTTAGGTAAAAAAGAGTAAAAATAGGTAAAAATCTAGTAAAAAATATATATACATGTTAAAATAATGATGAATTAATGAGATTTTTTAGGGGGAACAATGATGTATTTAGGTGTAGATTATTATCCAGAGCACTGGAATGAAAATATGTTAGAGGAAGATTTAAATAATATTTTAGAATTAGGCAGCAATGTCATTAGGATTGGTGAATTTGCTTGGCATATGATGGAAAAGACTGAAGGTAATTATGATTTTTCATATTTTGATAATATTATCAAAAGAGCAAAAGAAAAAGGCCTAAAAGTTATTTTTGGTACTCCTACAGCTACAATGCCAGCATGGCTTGCTAATAATTACCCAGATTGTTTATCAGAATTTGAAGATAATACTAAGAGAGTATTTGGAGGAAGAAGACAATATTGCTTTAATAGCAGAACATACCATAAATTCTCTGAAAAAATAATTAGAGAATTAGCTGATCATTATAAGGATGAAGAAGGGATAGTAGCTTGGCAGATAGATAATGAATTTGGGCATGAAGGAAGTGATATCTGCTTCTGTGATGAATGTAAAAGAGCATTTAGAGAATACTTAAAAGAAAGCTACAATAATGATATAGACAGATTAAATGAAATATGGGGAACTGTATTCTGGTCTCAAGAATATAACAGCTTTGACGAAATTCCTTTACCAGCAAAGACGATAACGACTCATAATCCAGCTTTAAGAATGGAATGGGAAAGGTTTAGAAGCTTAAGTGTTGAAAGATATGCCAAAATGCAGGTTGATATTTTAAAAGAAATATTAGGGGAAGAATCGGTAGTAATCCATGATTTTTCAGGAGGATATTTTGATAAAAGCTATGATTTCTCAAAGGTTGCTCAGCATTTAGATGTAGTAGCATTTAATAATTACCCAGTATGGGGAGGTCAGAGAGAACCTATTCCAGCTTATGAAATAGCCTGTGGATTAGACTTTATGAGAGGAGCTAAAAAACAGAATTTCTGGATAACAGAAGCTATTATGGGAGCTCAAGGTCATGATGTAATAGGATATCTTCCAAGACCAAACCAAGCGAAAATGTGGTCTTATCAAGCAATGGCACATGGCTGTAACTCATTAATGTATTTTAGATATAGAGGTGCAGTTAAAGGGGCAGAACAATATTGCTATGGTATCTTAGATCAAGACAATATAAAGAGAAGAAAGTTCTTTGAAGTACAGGATTTCTTTAAAGATATGAAGGTGAATGAAGAAGTGATTAATAGCAGATTAAATGCTGACGTTGCAGTAGTTTATGATTATGAATCAATGGCTTCATTTAGAATACAAAAACAAAGCTTTTTAATGGATTATAAAAATGAAGTTTATAGATTATATAGACCGTTCTATAATAAAAATGTAAATATAGATGTGATTCCATCATATGCTGATTTTAGCGAATATAAAGTATTATTATTACCAACAATGATAGTATTTAAAAAGGATGTTCAAGAGAGAATCAGAGAATTTGTAAGAAATGGTGGTAAAGTAGTATTCAGCTTTAGAACAGCTATCAAAGATTACTATAACAACTTAACTTTAGGTGAGTTAAATCCAACATATTATAATGATTTAATTGGTGGATTTGTTGAAGAAATAGAATCTCTTCAAGAAGGGCAGGATGTAGCAATAAAAGGTGTAGAAGGATTTGCAGGAGTAGCTGGCAGTGGAACAGTATTTAGAGATATGTTAAAAACTACTACAGCAAAATCATTATTTGTATATGATGATGAATTCTACAATCATTTATCGGCAGTAACAGTAAATGACTACGAACAAGGTCAAGCTTATTACATTGGAACAGGTTTAGATAATAACACAATGGATGTAATTGCAGATAAAATCCTAAAAGAAGCAGGGATTGAAATTATCGAATCTGCAGAAGGTGTTGAAGTAGTAAAGAGAGATGTGGCTGGAGAAGTTTATTATTTTGTAATGAACCACACTGATAAAGTAAAAGAATTTAATGGTATTGAATTAAAAGCTTACGAAAGCAGAATAATAAAAAAGTAAAAGATTGAACTTTTACTTTTGTAATGATGAATTATGAATGCTGAATGATGAATTAAGGAAAAAACTCTTCCAGAGTTTCAGAGGATGTAGTAGATTTGCATAAAAGCAAATCTATTACATCCTCCATTTTTTTAATGATGAATTATGAATTAATAATTTATATTATTAAATGGCAATGCCATTTAAGATTATCCAATCAAAATTCCACCTAAGTGGAATTTTCACCGCAATTCATCATTCATAATTCATCATTCATAATTTACTAACTGTTTCTCTAACTACTAGTTTATTATTTAAGATAATGCTTTTGCTGTATTCGTTGTTATTTTCGACTTTCTCTAGAAGAAGATCAGCAGCATTTAACCCGAGTAGGGCCATGTTTTGATCGATAGTGGAAAGTTTAGGTTCAACAATTCTACTAAGCTCAATATTATCAAAACCGATAATTGAAATATCTCCTGGTATATTTAATCCTAAGCGTTTGCAGGCATTTATTGCGCCTACAGCCATTAAATCATTGCAGGCAAAAATAGCTGTAATATTTCTATTTTTTGATAAAACTTCAGTGATTTTGTTAATTGTATTATCTACAGTTTCTGCGCCGTTACCTTTTCCAATGTTAATAATATTATCCGGTAAAAAAGCGTTTTTAGCTTCCAGCATTCTTTTGTAGATCTTTTCTTTAATATCATAAGAATAACTATGTTCACCACGGATAAATAAAATATTCTTATGGTTATTATCAAATAAGTATTCTAGAGCAACTTCTGCACCATATTCTTCATCATTTGATACATAAGAAATATTAGGAACTTGTAGATGTCCATTAATAAACACAATAGGTATTGACCTAGAAATCCTTAAATAAAATTTTGATTTAATATTTGCAGGAGTAGGATCTAGAACTATTATGCCAGCAACATTTCTTGCCATTAAATCATTAATGCATTGAATTTCTTCCTTTTTATCGTTATTAAAACAGCATAAAATTAAGGAGTAGCCCTTGGATTTTAAAGTCTTTTCAATATTTGTAACGACTTCAGGAAAAAACATATTATTAATACTTGGCAGCACTACTCCAATGGCAGTGGAACGCTGTCTTGTAAGTTCCCTAGCTTGTACGTTAGGTATAAAATTTAATTCTTGAATAACTTTTAATACTTTTTCTTTCGTTTCAGTTTTAACAGGATAATTTCCATTCATTACTCTTGAGACAGTTGCAACGGAAACTCCTGCTTTTTTAGCTACATCAGATATAGTTACTTTCATTGTCTTTTTCCCCTCATTTATAATAGTTATATTATACCTTAATATTGAGAATTACAAAATAGCAGTTGAGAATATAAGGCAATAACTCTTGGTAATATAAAAGGAACCCTATTACTAGAGTTCCTTTTGGATTAAAAGTAGTAAAATATATTTTAAATTAATTGGTATCAAATGTTAGATAATTGGTTAAGAAATAATAATTATTTAAGCGTTCCAGCACCATCTGCAATAGTAGCTACGTAGAATTCTGGCGCATAGCCAATTTCTTCAGTATATTTTTCAGTGATAGTATTGATAAATAAATCAATAGATTCTTCTTTTACTATACTTACGGTACAACCACCGAACCCTGCTCCGGTCATTCTAGCACCGATAACTCCTGGTACTTCCCATGCTAGTGATACTAAAGTATCTAGTTCTTTACCAGTAACTTCATAATCATCTCTTAATGAAATATGAGATTCTGTCATAAGTTGTCCAAATTTTATTAAATCGTTATTTTCTAAAGATTCTACAGCCTTTAAAGTACGTTGGTTTTCATATACTGCATGACGAGCTCTCTTTAATCTAATTGGATCTTTGATAGCTGATTTAACTGCTTCAAATTCTTCTTCAGTTAGTTCTCCTAAAGAGTTAACTTTTTTAACTGTATTAATTTCAGCTAGAGCTGTTTCACACTCAGAACGTCTTTCATTATATTTAGAATCAGCTAGTCCTCTTTTTTTATTTGTATTTCCGATAACTATTTTATAACCATCCATATTTACTTTGCTATATCTGTATTTTAATGTATTGCAATCTAGTAAGATAGCACATCCTTCTTTACCCATACCAATAGCAAATTGGTCCATGATTCCGCAGTTTACTCCAATGAATTTATTTTCAGCTTCTTGGCACATTTTTACCATTGAAATCATATCTAAGTTTAAATTATGAACATGGTTTAAAATTACAGCCATTAATACTTCTAATGATGCAGAAGATGAAAGTCCTGCTCCGTTTGGAATATTACCATAGAATAATATATCAAAACCAGTAGGAATTTTATTTCCGTGATCTTCGAAAGCTTTTATTACACCTTTTGTGTAGTTTGACCAGTCATCAGCTTTATCATAAACTAAATTATCTAAGTCGTATTCAATTATTCCTAAATCTTCAAAATTTAAAGACATCATTCTTACTTTTCTATCATTTCTATTTGCTACAATAGCATAAGTTCCAAATGATAAAGCACAAGGGAATACATGTCCACCGTTATAATCTGTATGTTCGCCAATTAAATTAACTCTTCCTGGTGAAAAATAAACGTTATCATATTTTTCATTAAAAAGTTCAGTGAATTTTTCTTGTAAATTTAGAATTGTATTATCCATATTTATTCCTCCATATTCTCTTTATATATTTATAGTAACCGATTACTATAAAAAAGTAAACTATATATTAAAATATTTTTCAATAATTAATACTGATTTTATCTCAAACAATACGTTTTCATAAGAAAGGCGGAAAGAAGAGCTTTTTCAGGGGATGTGTAAGTATGTTACTAGTATAATATAGTAATCAGTTTCTATGGAAAGCTGAGCTATTTAGAATTTCTAAAGAATAATATAATAAAATCTTAATAAATTTATTATGAGGATTTAATAATTATGATGTATAGTATAAATATGGAAAATAAAGAAGGGATTAGCGGGGGAAAGAAGAAATAATAATGTAGGGGATTGGAGGAATATAAATGAAGAAAGCATTAATTTTAACTACTTCTACAGGCCAAGGGCATAATAAAGCAGCTGAAGCACTAATTGAAGAATTAAAAGAATATGATTATCAATGTGTAAAATACGATTTTTTAGCTAATACAGATAGAATAATTAACGGTATAGTTATAAATGGCTATAATATTATGGCAACAAAGGCTCCTAGGCTTTATGGATATGGATACAAATGTGCGGATAATAGATATACCAACAAAATACTTCATTTAGGATTTTATAGAGTATATGAAAAAATATATAAATATGTAAAAGAAAATAATTTTGATATTATTATAGCAACTCACCCATTAGCAGTTAATGTAATAGAAAAATTAAAGAAAAAGAATATATCTATTCCAGCAATATCAATAGTAACTGATTTTAAAGCACATTATGCTTATATAAGTAAAGAAATAGATGAATATATTGCTGCTAGCAGCTATACTAAGGAAACATTAGTTGATAGGGGTATAGATAAGAATAAGGTAAAGGCTTTAGGTATACCTATAAATAAAAAGTTTTATGTAAAAAATGACGAAAGTAAAAGTCAAGATGAAGAATACTTTAACATATTGCTTATGGGAGGCAGTGTGGGAATGAAGGGTATTTCTTATGTATTAAGCCAGTTATTAAATAATAAAAATAAATTAAGTATAACAGTGGTTTGTGGAAAAAATAAGAGATTAAGAAAATCACTGTTAAAATATGAAAATAGAAAAAATGACAATATAAAGGTAAGGGTTTTAGGATTTACTAATGAAATTGATAAGCTAATGGATCAATGCGATCTGTTGATTTCTAAACCGGGAGGAATAACTGTTACAGAATCTATTGTAAAAAATGTTCCATTAATAATACCATTTGCAATACCTGGACAGGAAACTGAAAATGTAAGCTTTTTAACAAGCCATCACTTAGCATATTATGTGAAAGATTATAAGGAAATAGATGATGTTATCGACAGAATAATCAGGAATCCTAATGTAATTGAAGAGATAAAAGAAAATATGGAAAAAATGGCTAGCAATTATTCTACAAAAGAAATAGCTTATTTATGTAATGAACTTATTAAGGGAAATAAAGTAGAAAAGCTTAATAAAGAAAACTATAGCCAGCAGATTGGATAATAAAATTCCTATTAGATAGTAGATAAATCTAATAGGAGTTTTTTTAATATGTAGAGTGTTTACTTTTTATCCAAAAATGTGGTACAATATCATTAAAGTAAAGGTTTACTCTAGAAAAATATGGTGCAAAAATGTAAAAAGTTTTAGTTTATATCAGTATTTTAGATGAAATTACAAAATAATAATAAGATATTTGGAAATATTACACATAGATGAAAACAATTTCAAGATGTATCATAATAGTATAATAACAATAGTTAATTTATGGGAGGTAATATAAATGGCAAATTTATCATTAAAACATATTTACAAAATATATCCAGGGGATGTAGCAGCAGTTAAGGATTTTAACCTAGAAATAGAAGATAAGGAATTCATTGTATTCGTTGGACCATCAGGATGTGGTAAATCAACTACTTTAAGAATGATTGCAGGTCTTGAAGATATTTCTCAAGGTGAATTATATATAGGAGATACATTAGTTAATGATGTTGAACCAAAGGAAAGAGATATAGCAATGGTTTTCCAAAACTACGCTTTATATCCACACATGACAGTATACGATAACATGGCATTTGCTTTAAAATTAAGAAAGATGCCTAAAGATGAAATAGAAGCAAAGGTAACAGAAGCAGCTAAGATTCTTGATATTGAACACTTATTAAAGAGAAAACCAAAAGCTTTATCAGGTGGTCAAAGACAAAGGGTTGCTTTAGGAAGAGCTATTGTAAGAAATCCTAAGGTATTCTTAATGGACGAGCCTTTATCAAACTTAGATGCAAAGTTAAGAGTTCAAATGAGAACTGAAATTAGTAAATTATACAGAAAATTAGAAACAACATTTATATATGTAACACATGACCAAGTAGAAGCTATGACAATGGGTACAAGAATCGTAGTTATGAAAGATGGTGTAATTCAACAAGTTGATACTCCACAAAATATTTACAACTACCCAACAAACTTATTTGTAGCTGGATTCATGGGAAGCCCACAAATGAACTTCATCGATGGTGTTGTTGAAAAAGATGGGGACAAAGTTTATGCTTCATTTAACGGAAACAAAATCATCTTC
>CAKVNP010000094.1 GCA_934777095.1 uncultured Clostridium sp.
TGCCAAGTATACAAGAACAAAGTTATGAGAAAGAGGTACAAAATGAGTAAAATTTTTTTATCTCATAGCAGTAAAGATAAGGAAAAATATGTTGACCCTATAGTAAAGATATTGGCTAGAAATATTGGACCGAGTAATCTTATTTATGATAAATATAATTTTGATACCAATTACCCCATGAAAGCACAGATTAAAGAAGCATTAAAAGAAACGGAATTATTTGTTTTATTTTTATCAGTTAATAGTGTAAATTCAAAGTGGGTAAAATTTGAAATCGAAGAAGCAATGAGTCTGTATAATGAAAATATAAAAGATATCTGCTGTATTAATTTATATAATAATGAATTAGATAGAAATATCCTAAATAAATACGGAGATAACTTTAAGCCGCAAAACGTAAATAATATTGAGGAAGCTGTAAACATAATAATAAAACATTATCATAGTTAAGAGAAATTAAGCTAAAACAATAAAAGCTAATACCTTTAGTAATAAAGATATTAGCTTTTTTATTTTATTTAAAGAGCAGTATCAATTCCATTTACTTTAGCTTGTTCATTTTCATCTAAAGGAATAATGATGCATTTTTTTCCGTCAATAATTTCTGATTTTATTTGTGGAACTTTTTCTGGATTAACTTTTAAAATAACATCATAATTAGGAGTAGCAGCATCATTATCTAAATCATTATTTAGCTCACTAATTTCTTCTGTTGCAGCTTCTGCATCAGCTAAAAAGTTTTGCTGGACTCTTTCTAATTTATTCTCAAGTATTTTAACTTGTCTTTCTAGCATTTCTTCCTTTTTCTTTTGAGCTTTCACTGCTAAAGCTTTATTATCTAATAAAATTTCAGCAGCTGGAGGAGTATCGCCAAAGCTTTCAGTATATGATTTTTCAATTTTTGTACTAATTTCTTCAGGGAGACCACTTTCTACTAAGATATCTTGAATAACATCATTAGTTAAGAAAATTGGTTCTTCACTATCTTCATGAATAGTATTATGTTCTTCTATTTTATTATTAAGGCTTTCTTGAATTTCCATAAAGAAATGGTTAGATTTCTTTTCATCGGCTCCTAGTGCACTATTTATAATATTGTTGAATTCTTCTTTTTGCTCAGTAGCTGTCTGCTTTGAGTTACAGCCAAGTACATTTTCCATTAATTCTGGATGTGTATCCTTGGCATTTTTTGTGTAGTAAATAACAGAGTTAACATCAGTAGTTCTGTCAATAAAAGCAGGGAAGACAAATCCATGTACAGGTGCTTCAACTACCCAGTCTCTAACACGAGATTTAATTGAATTTTCTTCTTCAAAGTATCTAAGACCAGCTTTTGATAATTCAACAGGACAAATTGCACATAAAATATATTCATATACTTCTTCAGATTCATCTAGTTTAGCATTATCCTTAGTTTTTGTAATAATATCATATGCATCATGGAAAACAAGGATTAAAAAATTACCTGTGTAATCATAATTATCTATAATTAATTGATAAAAATCATCTAATAAAATATCATCTTTCAGACCACTTTTTTTAAGCTGCATAAGAGACAATTGTCTTTCGTTAATAAGATCTTCATTTAAAGGAAAGTTTAATACTAAAATATTGTTTCCTAAAGTACCAGATAAGACTTTTTTAGCTATCTCAAGATATTTAAAGTAATCATCTTCTTCTAAATTTAAGAATGTTTCTCTAAATTTTAAAAGTGTATTTTTTTCACCATTTACATAGCAGCCACACATTTTAGTGAATGTACACTTGTTTTTTGTAAAACGTTTTTTAAGTTCTAATATGTCTTTCTTTTTCATATAGCGACCTCTCATTCTATGAGTTAATAAATAATATATTACCAAATATAAGTATATTATTCAATGAACAACTTTTGCAAGAAAATAAAAAAAGACAGAGGAAATTGGATAAAAAACTTTAATAACATAGTAAAGGAGTTTTACAGGAGGAGTTTTATGAATGAGGTTGATAAAGATAAGGTAATTGAAACTAATAAATACCTAATTGATAAATTAGTTCAGGAAGGTTTAAAAATAATTTCTGATAATTATAAAGTGAAAGAAGAGACTGTAGGAGAATACTCAAGATTAAATATACAAGGTAGAGAGTGTTGTATAAAGCAGTATGAAATTGAGAAATTCGGAAACTTATTTATTATGGAATGTAAAGATTCAAACAATATTCAATTATTTACTTTTGTAATAACGCCATATTATAAAGAAATACCATTATTTTCAGCAGACTATTTGTTTATACAGCAGATACGTAATTCAATTATTGAATATTATGATTTAGTAAAGCATAAAAATGAGGAATATCTTCAATATGTTAATAAATTTCAAAGTATTAAAGATAAATATGGAATGTTGAAGGATATGGATTTAAAAGAAAGCTGGGATGAAAAGCTAAAGACAATCTATATAGCAAAAAGCTCTGATGTATCAATGGATAATAAGATTATTAATATGTTTAGTGAAAATTTAAAGATGTACGTTGATATGGAGAAGTTTACATTAAAAGTGGACGATGGTGGAAAAGCAGCTGTGGTGTAACATATAGCTGTGCAGAGGCAGGTGCAGGCAATGGGGGAGAAAATGAGAGGACCTCAAATCTTAGAGCCCGGGATATGTTAAAAATCGGACAACTATTTCTGCAGGATGGAAAGTATAATGGAAGGCAGATAGTTTCAAAAGAGTATGTTAATGAAGCAATTTTACCATCTTGCTGTAATAAGTATTATGGATATCTTTGGTGGCTTGGTGACAATTGGTTTGGGTGCCGGGGTTTTGGCGGGCAGAATATTACCGTTGTTCCAAAGAAAAATATGATTTTTGTTATGCAGGCAGTTCCCACCTCTCGCGGCAATGAATATGATGATGTATTTAAGTATGTAAATAGCATGATTTATTAGAATTTTACTAAGTATACCTCAGGAAATCTTAATTATATTAATGTATGGATACAATTGATTTATTGTCTAAAGTAATTGTAAAATATAGGTATAATATAAGAATAAAAGGGGGGAAACAGATGAGCAAAGAGATTAAACTAAAAAAATTGACTCAAACTGCCTTAATGGCAGCGTTATGTTTTGTATCTTTTACTTTTTTGCAGATTAAAATACCTGTACCAGGAGGAGATACAACTTCATTGCATATTGGTAATGCTTTTTGTGTATTGGCAGCTTTATTACTTGGAGGATGGTACGGAGGATTAGCAGGTGCAATAGGAATGACAATTGCAGATTTATTAGATCCGGTATATATTTTAGTAGCACCTAAAACTTTTGTATTAAAACTATGCATTGGATTAATAACAGGAGCAATAGCACATAAATATGCTAAAATAAATGAAACAGATGATAAGAAATATATCTTAAAGTGGAGCATCATTGCAGCTATAGGGGGATTAGCTTTTAATGTTATTGCTGATCCAGTTGTAGGATATTTTTATAAGCAGTTCATTTTAGGACAGCCACAAGATGCAGCAATGATTTTAGCTAAATTAAGCGCAGCTGCTACTTTTATTAATGCAATTGTATCAGTAATTGTGGTTACTATTATTTATAATGCGATTAGACCAATTTTAAAGAAATCACATTTATTATTGCCGGTATAAATAGGTAAAGAAAAAGACTTACATGTGGATATGTAAGTCTTTTTTACTGTATCAAATTTATTTTCTAAATATAGTATAAAAAATAAACGTATGAAAAAAGAAAAATACTATTATAAAATAAGTAAAATAAATATTTTTACAATAAATGAAAGAAGTGGTATTTTGTCGCCAGCAAAAGTAGATAAGTATAATGATAGAATTCTAGATTTATTAAGCATATATTTAAATTTAAATTCAGATTTTATTACTGAAGGTATGATGCAGGTATTAATGGATGAATGTGGATTAAGTGCTGAAGAGGCTTTTTCGATATTGACTGCAGAAGCTTGTGGCCTAGATATAGAAAATAAGCCAGATGATATGGAGCTATATGAAAAATATTTTCCTTATATGTTTCATAGTCTAAATGTTGAGGATTATGAAAGTAATCCATATTATAAAAATATTAAGATAAAGGATGCTGAAATTGGCAGGTGGAATTTAAAAAATGAGATATTTAAGCCATATGAAGCATTTGTATTTAATGATTTAAAAAAGATGAATGATGGCAGGATTATACCTCAGATTGGATTTTTTACTTCAGAATTTAAATTTCCAGCAGTATTAGAGGATAATAGGGAATGGATGCTGGTTACTCCTAATGAAGTTGAGACTATGAAAAAAGCTATAGATAAAGCAAGTGGTAAGATATTAACATATGGGCTAGGACTTGGTTATTATGCATATATGACATCAGAAAAAGAAGATGTAACTTCTGTTACAATAGTAGAAAAAGATAAAAATGTGATAGCTTTATTTGAAAAATATATATTACCACAGTTTAATAATAGAGATAAAATACGGATAATAAATGAAGATGCATTTATTTATGCAGAAAACTATGTGCAAAAGGAAAATTACAATTTTATATATACAGATATCTGGCATGACACTTATGATGGAATTGATATGTATTTGAAGATGAAAGAATATGAAAGTCTAAGCCCAGATTCAAAGTATATGTACTGGATTGAAGACACAATGTTATGTTATATAGAATAAAAATATAAAGGAAGAGCAATAAGTTCTTTAATGGCAGAAAATTGTAAACAAATTGTTTAAATTTACAAAAGAAATTGACAAATAAATAAAAGTATAGGATACTATAGTAAATGATTACATTAAGTGTTTATGGCGTAAAAGGTATAAAATTTGATAATTATCATGTGTACAGAGAATGAGAGTCAAGCACAAATAAGATAGTTTATTTAATTAAACATCTATTTAGCTTGGCTTTTTTTATGGAAAAATAGATTATTAAATTAGAGTTTAATTTATAATTAGAAGTAAAGTAGGAGAGTGTTTTTTATGAAAGAGTATATTATAGCGTTAGATCAAGGAACTACAAGTTCAAGGGCAATTATATTTGATAAAGAACAAAATATAATTGAAATATGTCAAAATGAATTTACTCAAATTTATCCAAAGCAAGGCTGGGTTGAACATAATCCTCTAGAAATATGGGCAAGTCAATATGGTGTTTTACAAGAAGTCATGGCTAAAGCAAATATAACTCAAAAAGATATAGCAGCAATTGGAATTACAAATCAAAGAGAAACAACAATAGTCTGGGATAAAAATACTGGAGAGCCAGTATATAATGCTATAGTATGGCAATGTAGAAGAACAGCTGAAATAGTTGAGGAATTAAAGAAAGATCAGGAATTTGCTGATTATGTAAAAGCAAATACAGGGCTTTTACTGGATGCATATTTTTCGGCAACTAAAATAAAGTGGATTTTAGATAATGTAGAAGGTGCTAGGGAAAAAGCTGAAAAAGGAGATTTAATCTTTGGAACAGTTGATTCATGGCTTGTATGGAAGCTTACTAATGGAAAAGTTCATGTAACTGATTATACTAATGCTTCAAGAACTATGTTATTTAATATAAAGGAATTAAAATGGGATGAAAAAATATTAGAAAAGCTACAGGTTCCTAAATCAATGCTGCCAGAAGTAAGAAATTCATCAGAAGTTTATGGATATACAAACTTAGGGGGAACTGGTGGTGTAAGGGTACCAATAGCAGGTATGGCTGGTGATCAGCAGTGTGCATTATTTGGTCAGGCATGTTTTACAAGTGGGAGCGTAAAAAATACTTATGGAACAGGCTGCTTCCTACTAATGAATACTGGTGAAAAGATGATTCAAAGCAATCATGGACTTGTAACAACAATTGCAGTAGGTATAGACAATAAAGTACAATATGCTTTAGAAGGTTCAGTGTTTGTAGGAGGCGCTGTAATACAGTGGTTAAGGGACGAACTTCAATTAGTAAATGATGCTGCTGATACTGAATATTTTGCAAAGAAAGTAAAAGATAATGGTGGAGTATATGTTGTTCCTGCATTTACAGGACTTGGTGCACCACATTGGGATATGTATGCTAGGGGAGCAATATTTGGCTTAACAAGAGGAGCTAATAAAAATCATATAATCAGGGCAGCTCTTGAATCAATTGCTTATCAGACAAGAGATTTAATTGATGCAATGAAGCAGGATTCAGCATATAGTATGGAAGAGTTAAAAGTTGATGGCGGTGCAAGCAGAAACAATTTATTAATGCAGTTCCAAGCTGATATAACTGGATTAAAAGTTGTAAAGCCAATAATTACTGAAACAACAGCATTAGGAGCAGCATATCTTGCAGGGCTTGCAGTAGGTTTCTGGAAATCTAAAGAGGAAATAGCAAGCAAAAGGGCTGTAAGTGAAGTTTTTGAGCCAAATTTAGCTGAAGATAAAAAGGATAAGCTATATAAGAACTGGCAGAAAGCAGTAGAACGTTCTAAAGGCTGGGAAGAATAGAAGATAAAATATTTAATAATAATGCTAGATAGTAAAATAGATTTTTTCCATAATTGCTATCTAGTTTTTTTTATTATAATATATAAATATTATAATAGTAATAAGTGGAGGAAACGAGAGGAGGCTTGCTGTAGGATGACTAGGCTGAAAATAACCTATCCTAAATCGTTTAAAATATTTCAATGTTTAGGGGGGAATTGTGAAGATACATGCTGTAAGGTGTGGGATATTGAAATTGATAAAGATACGTTCTTACAATATAATAAAGTAAATAATGAAAAGATGAGATTAAAACTTCAAGATAATATTAGTAAAAATGAACAGTGCATCAGCTGGGATCTTGATTATGGAGTAATTAAACTAAAGGATGATAATAAATGTCCATTTTTAGACCAAAATAATTATTGTTCTATTTATACTGAAATTGGGGAAGAATATCTTTCAAATATATGTACAAATTATCCAAGAATATTAAATAAAGTGGATAATCAATATGAAATATCATTAGATGTATCATGCCCAGAAGCAGCAAGGCTTGTACTTGGAGATAAAAACGGTATTCAATTTGAAACGGGAGAACATAATTTTATTAAATATATTATTAATGATGAGTATAATACAAATTCAAAGAAGTATAGGAATTCATTAATTAAATATCTAAAGGAAATAAGACATTTTTCCATGGGAATAATGGGAAATAGAAATTTTACACTATCTGAAAGATTCTATATCTTAGGCGATTTTATAGGTAAATTAGTAGAAAAGTCTGAGGAAAATAGCAATGAAATTTTAAAGTTAATCGAAGAATATAATGTGTATAAGAGAGCAGAGTCTTATAAAATTGATGAAAAGGATTATATTTTTCAAATCATTCTTTTTATGAATATAATTAACTTCTCTAAAGTCGGTGAAAAGACATCTAGTGAAGCATTAAGAAATTATACAAACGAGGTCTTAAATGGGTTTAATATTAAAAACTGTTTCATAAAAAGCAAAACCCCTTTAAACGACTTGTTTAAAGGGGTTCATATTGGTTGCGGAGGCAAGACTCGAACTTACGACCTTCGGGTTATGAGCCCGACGAGCTACCACC
>CAKVNP010000095.1 GCA_934777095.1 uncultured Clostridium sp.
TTTCTTTAGAAAAGACATGCCCTTCAAAAGCATTATATATCTGTAAAAATAATTTTATATAATCGTTTTTAGTTGTTAATGCTCTATTTATTAATTCCCTTTCTATTGTTTCTTTTCCAGCATCAAATTCATCTATATATATTATTGAGTTATCAGTTAAGTTACTATTAATAAAATAATATGATGGCTCAACTAACACCGTATTTTTAACAAGAAACTTATCTATTGTTAATAAATATATCTTATAATTATCAATAAAAACTGTAGGGTATAATTTACCAATCCACTTATAATTAACATCCGTTCTTATCTTTTCTATTTTCTTATCTTTGCTTCCTGGTAAGTGGTCTTTAATTATTCTTAAAACATCTTTTCTAAAGTTTTTCTCTAAAGTTTCTCTTATTTCTGTTTGTATGCACTCTTTTAGATACTGTGAGCTAGTATCACGTTTATTTTCAACATCTTTTAATATATTTAGTTGCTTCTCTAAATCATAATAAGACTTCATTTTAAATTGCTCTGGTATTATTACATTAGAGAAATTATCATAAATATAATCAAAATTTGATTTAATAACTAATACATCTTTTTCAAAGTTTTTATTATCATTCTCTAAATATGTATTTTTCAACTCATCAATTGGGAAATTTTTTTTAAGCGTAGTTATAAAGAATTGCTTTTTATCTCCACTATAATTATAAATATAGTCATACATAGCTCTAGCTGCATGATAAGTTTTACCATACCCGGTTGGCATATCTGCGATAAGTAACCCATTACCTATTGCATTAGAAATAATAAAATTTATTAACGTTTTTCTCATTACTCCCCCTATAACCATTACTAAGACTCTTCATGGAATTACTTATATAATTTTATTAATTCAATTATACTATATATTTACATATTTTCAATTATACATAAAAAAAACTGTTAGTTTAAAACTAACAGCTAATACCTAAATATTATTATTGATAAATTACTTTCATTATTCTTTATATATCTTCTAAATACAAGTATCACATATCTCTATATCATAATTATTTTTAATATATAATACTCTACATCCATTACTAAATCAAGTTTCACATTATCATATTAAGTTCTGCATTAAATCCATTTATATTCTCCTCAATTCTAATGAATGAATTTTCACCACTCCCTACGCAATCATATACCGAGGTTCATTTCAGTTTAACTTAAACGCCTTTTTCCAATATTTCATAAATGGCTTTCATATCAACACTGTTTCTTATTCCATCTGCCAGTTTGTCATATTGTTCTTCTTTATATTTTTCAATATTAACTGTGCTGATGCTAGAATAATCAATGCCTTTTTGTTTGCAAAGTCCTTCAACTATTGCTTTTGAAACTTCTTCTTTATCAAATATTCCATGAATATAACTTCCATAAACATTATCCTTGTATAGACCATCATTCTTAATGATATCTTCACCATTTACATTATCTATTGTAGTTAGTTCACACTCATTAGGGTCATATGTTGTTTGTCCCATATGGATTTCGTAACCTTCAAATTCTACATAGCTTAAATCTTCTAGGATTCCTTCTACATTATTAAAGTTACCGCTTACTCTTGTTCTAACCTTTGCTTCTTCAAAGACAGTTTTCGTTGGAAGTAAGCCCATACCTGCAATGGTACCTCCCCCTTCAACACCTAATGGATCTGCTAATTCCATCCCTAGCATTTGATAACCTCCACAGATACCAAAGACAGCCTTGCCTTTAGCCGCATGCTTTAAGATAGCTGCTTCTAAGCCTGTTTCTCTTAGCCATCTTAAATCATCCATGGTATTTTTAGTTCCTGGAATGATTATCATATCAGGATTCTTCAGGTCCTTTACTGACCTTACGTATCTTAAGCTTACTCCTGGTATGTATTCAAATACATTGAAGTCAGTAAAGTTTGAGATTCTTGGCAGTCTGATAACTGCTATATCAATTACATCAACTACTGCGGTATTTTTATATTTTTCACAAAGGCTATCTTCATCATCTATATCCAGCTGCATATAAGGGATTACCCCTACTACTGGCTTTTTAGTGATGTCTTCTATCATATCTAAGCCTGGTTTTAGGATATTTACATCTCCCCTAAACTTGTTAATGATAGTTCCTTTAATCATATCTTTTTCATCATCATCAAGTAAAAGCAGCGTTCCTGCAATGGAAGCAAACACGCCCCCTCTATCTATATCACCTACAAGCAATACTGGTGAATTAACAAGCTTTGCCATACCCATATTAACTATATCATTTTCCTTTAAGTTAATTTCCGCCGGGCTGCCTGCACCTTCCATAACGATAATATCATATTCCTTATCCAGCTCATTATAAGCCTTCATAATATGTGGAATTAATTCTTTCTTTCTCTTATAATAATCCTTTGCACTCATGTTACCCAATACTTCACCATTAACTATTACTTGAGACCCTACATCATTAGTAGGCTTTAAAAGTATTGGATTCATATTTACAGAAGGCTCAATACCGCAGGCTTCTGCCTGCATTACTTGAGCCCTTCCCATTTCCAAACCTTCCTTAGTGATAAATGAGTTTAATGCCATATTTTGTGATTTAAAAGGAGCAACCTTATATCCATCCTGCATAAATACTCTACATAATCCTGCTGTCACTAAACTTTTACCTGCATTGGACATTGTCCCTTGTACCATTATTACTTTTGCCATTCTTTAGCTCCTTCCCAGTTTTTCTATAAAACACTCTTACTGCAATAACTAATAAGAATACCATAATTACTGCACTTAATATTTGAAAATTAGTAGTAAAGAAGGTAAATAAATAATAATTTTTCATTGAATACATTATTTCAAAAGGTATTGCGGTGTAAAAACCAATATACCATGCTATCATTACTACTAAAGCAATTATTGACTTTATTAATGAAACTACAATTTTCTTTTTACCTTTTACTAGCGTAATTTTATTTTTTCTTAATTTATATATAAATTCTATCGCTAATAATCCTAATAAAATACTTACAATAATTATTGCTATTTTAATACCATTTTCCATTTTAAATACATCTGCTGTATCTAATGTTATGCCCCCTGCTGCTTCCCTGCTCCATTCTCCTAATGCTTCATAAGTAAAATAAAATCCTTTATCTGAATTTGTTAAAATTACTATGCCGCTTTTAGATTCAGGTTCAAAAGCAAATTCAGCATTCCAGCCTGTTAAAGTTCCATTATGATGATAAATAGTTTTTCCATTTTCAAGAGTTGTAGGAATTATCCCTAAACCATATACTCCATGGATGCTTTCAGTAGCTGGCTGTGCTTGAAACATTTCTAAATTTCCACCATCATAATAATCCATTAAATTAATAACAAACTTAGTAAAATCTTCACTATCTATATTTACTCCACCTGCACCATTCATTACTATCTGTTCTGGCTCAACAGCTTTATGAAATCCTGCATAAGGAGTTGCCATCACAAATCCATTTTCTGATTTAACACCATAATTAGCACTTTCCATTCCTAAAGGTTCAAATACCTGGCTCTTCATATAATCTTCAAATCTTTCACCAGTTACCTCTTCAATAATTAGCTGGCAGATTCCTAAGCCTGCAAAAGATGAATATTCAAATTCTGTACCAGGCTCCCTCTTTAAGTGGACATTTCTACGTTCCAATGCTGTAGCTATATCTGGTAGTGGCTTTGTATAACCTTGTTCACTGCTGTCGGTAACTCCTGAAGTATGACTTAATAGTGTCCTTAACGTTACTTTATCCTCGTCAAATTCTGTGTCAGGCAGCTGCCATCTTTTTAGATAATTAGAAATTGGTACGTCTAAATCCAGCTTCTTTTCATCAACCAGCTTCATAATTCCATAAGCAGTTACTGTCTTAGATATTGAAGCAATTTTAAAAACTGTCTTATTTGTTACAGGAGTTTTTTCCTCAATATTAGAAACTCCATAATTCCTATATTCTGTTACTTCACCATTTTGAATTAAAGCAACTGATGCACCTTGCACATCATATTTATCAACAAGTCCATCAATTTCTTTTAAAACTTTATTATTAGTTTTTTCTTCATTTGCTGAATAAGGATTATCTAAAACTGTTGCAAAAGTAAAAATTGAAATACAAAGACCTAGTGCAACAGATTTGATAAAACCTGCTAAATTATTCCCCATAAATCTCACATCCCTTAATAAATTAAATCCTCTATAATAAATTTACCTTTTTAAGGAATGTGCTGCCATCGATTAACATTACAATTTATACTGCTTTTCTTACATTTTCGTAATGTTGAATTTTTTCAGCAGTTCAACTGCTTTTTGCCCCTTAATTATTCCTAAATCCTGTGAAACTTTAAGACTATCATTATATATAATAAAAGGCTGTAGATCACCTTGATGCTTGCCAGTTCTACAGATAGTTGAATGATCTGAAGTTATTAATATATTAGTATCTTTAGTATTATTTAATAAATGCTTAATTAAAATAGAATCTATTTTGTTGATAAAATCAGCTTTTTCTTTTACATTTCTTCGATGTGCTGCTTCATCAGCTCCATTTAAATGAATTAATACAAAATCATTATCTTTTAATAATGCTAAAGCCTTTGCTGCTTTTTCCTCTAAATTAGTATCAGTGTCAGCAGTAGCATACTTTAACGTAGGTGTATCCATGCCCATTGCTAAAGAAATCCCTCTGACAATTTCTGTTGCACAAACGCTGGCACCTTTAATATTATGTAATTCTTTAAATCCTGGTATCATTTGTTTCTTAGATAATCCCCAGGGAATTAAAGCATATTTAATTTTCTTATTATTTAATGTTTTAACGCTCTCCTTTACAAATCCCTTTAATACAGGATTTTCAGGAATAATCTGCTTAAAATCAATTCCGATGTTTTCATGTGGAGGATACTCTTTAAAGCTATTAATAATAGTTTCTTTCAGTACCAACAGATTTTTATAGTAGCTCATATGATAAAACTCATAGTCTACACTATGCTTAATCTTTGCTGCTTTCTTTTTATATTCTTCAGCTGAGAAATTACCTCCATGTGATGCTTTTAATCTTCCTTCTTCATCAAGAGAAACAAAATTACATCTCATTACTAAATCATCATCATTTACCTTGATTCCTTGGGCCACGGCTTCAAGATAAGCCCTACCCTCTGGAATATTTTCTTTAACTACTCCTAAAAGATTTAAAATACAAGTAAGGCTGTCTACTGGATATCCTGCTATATTATTATCAAAAAATCCATAACAGCCATTAGCTTTCATATACTCCATATTAAGTGGACATGCTGCTTCATAAGGAGTTTTATTAGCTAACTCCTTATAAGCTTCATCAGTCATGCCATCTATAATAATCATGATATTTTTCATCCTGTTAACCTCTGACAGCTTTTAAAGCATTAATTAATCTTTCATTATCCTGATGCGTTTTAACACAAATTCTATAATAGCCCGCCTTTAATCCCGGATAATTACTGCAGTCCCTAATCATAATGCCCTGTTTTTCCAGCTTGGCTTTTAAATTATCATTACTGCTGCTAAAGAAAATATAATTGGCTTTTGAGCCATACACTTTAAACCCTAATTCCTTTAAATTAGAAATTAAATATTCCCTTTCCTCTTTTATAAGAACTTTGGTGGCCTTAAGGTATTCCTCTTCCTTTAGTGCTTGAATGCCAGCAATCTGTGCTGGTATAGATACTGACCAGGGCTGACAGGTCTTTGCCATTTCATTTATCAGTTCTAAATTACTAGTTAATCCGTAGCCAAGTCTTACTCCTGCCATGGCATAAATTTTCGTAAATGCTTTTAAGATAAAAAGATGGTCATTATCTGATAAAACTTCCTTCATAGTATGTTCTACAGGTTCATCTAAGAAATCATTAAAGCATTCATCAAGTACAAGAATTATTCCTTTCTGCTTACATTCAGCCATTACTTTAACTAATAAATCCTTCTCTGCAATTTCACCAGTAGGATTGTTAGGATTACAGATAAAGATTATATCTAAATCTTCATTTAATGCTCCTAGAATATCTTCTGTCAGCCTAAAATTATTTTCTTCTTTCAAATAATGATAAAAAACCTCTGCATTAACAGACTTTAAGGCTTCTTCATATTCACTAAAGGTTGGTGCAAGCACCATAGCTTTTTTAGGTTTTACTGCATAAATAAGCTTAAAGATTACTTCTGCTGCTCCATTTCCTAAAACCAGATAATCCTCTTTTACCTTTTCAAAATGAGCTAACTCCTTTTTAAGCTCCCTGCATAATGGATCAGGATAATTAACCCAGGTGTCTATTGAATTGATTAAAGCCTGCTTTACTCCTCTAGGCATCCCTAAGGGATTTATATTAGCTGAATAATCTAAAGCTTCTTCTTTATACTTTTCTTTATAAGAATATATATCTCCGCCATGAGTTAATTTCATCATCATTCACCTTTCATTAACTAATTACTATTATTGCCCACTTTATTATTTCCACTGCTGCTAAACAAATAAAAGCTGTGGCATATAAAAGTTTATTTGCTTTTTTTATATCATCATAATTAATTGGTCTTAAATCATCACCAATTGTTGGCTTTTCATATAGCTTGCCAAAATAATATGCATTTCCTGCTAGCTGTACATTTAATGCTCCTGCGCATACTGATTCAGTATGGGCTGAATTAGGGCTTGCATGATTATATTTATCTCTGCTGTAAATTTTATATGCACCCTTATAATTAAATCCTAAAATAAAGGAAGCAAAAATCATTAAATATGCTGATATTCTTGCTGGAATAAAATTGGCTATATCATCAAGCTTTGCTGCAAACCTGCCGAAGTTAAGATATTTATCATTCTTATAGCCAATCATTGAATCTAACGTATTTATAGCCTTATATAAAAATCCTAAAGGTGCTCCCCCTATAGCCATAAAAATCATTGGTGCAATTATGCCATCAGAAGTATTTTCCGCTACTGTTTCTACTGCTGCCTTGGCAACACCTGCTTCATCAAGAGCTTTAGTATCTCTGCCTACTATCATTGATACTGCATATCTAGCTCCTTCTAAATCCTCTTCTGCTAACTTTTTATAAACCTTCATGCTTTCAGTCTTTAATCCTTTAGTAGCTAAAATCTGATAACACATAAAACTTTCAATTGCTAACCCTAAATAATTATTTATCATCCTAGCTGCCACTAAAATTATGATAGGTATTATCGTAGAAATAACTATTACCGATACAGCTAAAATAACCCCTTCAACTCTTTGTCTTTCTGCAGACTTTTCTTTATTTCCTCTGATCAGCTTTTCTCCATTAGAAATAAGATTACCAATAAATCTAATTGGGTGTGGCAGCCAATAAGGATCACCAAATATTAAATCTAAGATAAAGCCTATAGCTAGAGCTATAGTACTATTTATCATCACACTTCTCATCTAATTTGTCCTTTACTATAACTTCTTTTTCATTAATCCACTTATTTTTATCAATAGACAATACATATGCATCACCA
>CAKVNP010000096.1 GCA_934777095.1 uncultured Clostridium sp.
ACAATATAGCGGAGATCAAAGAACTAGAGAATATCAATCTCCTGAAATGCAGTTACAATTTGCTAAGGATAATTTAAGCTATTATAAAGAAGAGCTTGAATCAAGTAAAGAAAACGAAACTAGTCCAGAATATATAGAATATATTAAACAATCAATTGAAGATTCAGAGGCTCAGATAAAGAGCTATGAAAATATAATTAAAAATGGCTTAGATGAAGAAGCCTGGAAATTAGAATTAGATGCAGAAATATCATCATTAAACCAAACAATTAAGGATTACGAAGAATATGATGATGTTTGGTCTAAGCAATATCTAGAAGAATCTAAAGAAAGATTAGATATGCTGAATTATCTAAAAGATAATAATATTGAACCTATTTATGGATGGGAATATGAAAGCTATAATTACATGACAGTATTAATGGAAATCTTAGGAATGGCTATCTTACTTTGTGGTATTGCAGTATTTATGAGTGATATAGTTTCAGGTGAATGCACACCTGCTACTTTAAAATTCTTACTTGTACAGCCTGTAACTAGAGGAAAGGTATTATTATCAAAGTTTATTTCAGTTACTTTAGTAGTACTTGCCATGATTATGGGTGGAGAGCTACTTGGCTTTACTTTTGTAAATTTAACTAGTAAGATAAGTGGTTCAAGCTATCCTGTTACAATTGGAACACTTTATAATAAAGTTATAAATTCAGAGGGAATATCTGAATTAGTAAAGATTGCAGGTTCAGGACATATGGGAACAAATTTAGAACTATTTATTAAAGCAATGTTATTCCAAGGATTATTTATCATTACAGCATGTTCAGTAGTATTCTTAATTTCTACTTTAATAAAGAGCAGCATGATTACCATGGCTATTTCAGTAGTAGTTACTGTATTTTTAACTATATCATGTCAGCTTATTTCATCACTTAGAAATATTGCACATTTAATATTTGTTAATTATGGAAATACTATAAGCGTATTTACTGGAAACGGAGCACTTTCATTTAATAATGCTGATTTAACAGTGAGAAATGGAATAATTGTAATGATTGTAACAATTATTATTTCTTACACAATTGCTCATTTCAACTTTAAAAACAAAGACATATTAATATAATTACTTTTATGATTCTTTTTAAACAGTCCATTAAAGTGGACTGTTTTTTTATAAGGCAATATGGAATAAATTTACATAATAGTTTAAAATATATTATATAAGGAAAAAGAGGTGAGGTATATGAGGATGAACTTTAAAGAAATATGTGATAAATATGCAAAAGATAAAATGTTTAGTGGGACATGCTTAATTAAAAAAGGAAATGAAGTTTTATTTGAAGGGGCATACGGCTATGCTAATAGAGCATTTAAGATTCCTAATGTAATTAATACTAGATTTGACACTGCATCAATAACAAAAACTTTTACAGCGGTTGCAACAATGCAGTTAGTAGAAAAAGGACTATTATCATTAGAAGATAATATAGTTGAACTTATTGACTTAAAAGGGACTAAAATACCAGCAGACGTAAAGATAAAACATCTGCTTAGCCATACATCAGGAATTGCCGATGATGCTGATGAAGAGGCGGGGGAAGATTATTCAGCTTTATTTATAGATAGTCCTAATTATGCTATAAGAGAATGTAAGGACTTTTTAAAGAACTTTGCTTATAAAGAGCCAAATTTTAAGGCAGGAACTGCCGTAAGATATAATAATTGTGCTTTTAATCTTTTAGGTCTTGCAATAGAGAAACTTACAGGTACAAGCTATAGAGATTATGTAACTAAACATATATTTGAAGCGTGTGGAATGAAAAATACAAAATTTTGTGCCATGGACGAAATAAATGAAAATACAGCAGAAGGATATAAGAGTATTTATGATGATAAGTGGAATGTAATCGGCCTAAAGAAAAACATCTATTCATATCCACCAATAGGTACTGCAGACAGCGGAGCATATACCACTGTTGATGATTTAGATACATTTATCCAGGCGATAAAAAATAATGAATTGTTATCAGAAGAATATTCTAAAGAAATGTTTATGCCACACTGCGAATTTACCAGTGATTCATATTGGCAAAGAGGTGAAAAGACTAAAGTTAGAATGGGCTATGCATTTGAATTTATTGAAGTAGATGATGAGTTATTCTGTTTATATAAAGATGGACAGAATGATGGCGTGGCCAATAGATTTTCTTATTATCCTAAATTAGATCTGACAGTAGCAATTCTTTCAAACCAAGACTGTAACATTTGGGCAATGAACGATGAAATTCAGTCAGAAATTTATGATCAATTATATTTAAATAAATAACTTGTTATTCTAATGATAAATTATGAATGCTGAATGATGAATTAAGAAGTAGATAGAAATCCTCGTCTAGAGGATTTCTTTCCTAAATTCATCATTCATAGCTCATAATTCATCATTTTAATTAGAAAAGTTATGATAATAACAATTTTTCTAATTCGTTAATGTCATTAACAATAAAGTCTGCTCCAGCATCAGTAAGTTCTTTTCTATCACCAAATCCATAAAGAACTCCAATAGATTCTATTTTACAAGCTTTAGCCCCTTCAATATCATGAAGCCTGTCCCCAATCATAATGGTAGAGTCCAAATCAGTAATATTGCTTTC
The DNA here is from genome assembly GCA_934777095.1 of uncultured Clostridium sp. Lineage (GTDB taxonomy): Bacteria > Bacillota > Clostridia > Clostridiales > Clostridiaceae > Clostridium. The sequence continues at coordinate 2,646 of CAKVNP010000096.1, forward strand.
TTTTAAGGCATACCTAATTACATCTCCCTTTGAAGAACGAGAACCATCAAGGGTACTGCCAGCTATGTAATCAAAATACTTAGTCAAATCAAAATGATCTAATATTCTTTTAGAAAAGACCTCCGGTTTTGAAGTAGCTAAAATAATCTTTTTCCCAGCAGATTTTAATGAATCCAAAAGCTTATCTATTCCTTCATAAGGATAATTTTCAAAGATGCCCTTATCAGTAAAATATTCACGATAATAAGTTATTCCCTTTTCAGCATCCTCTTCAGTAAAGTTATAAAATTCCATAAAAGAATCCTTTAGAGGAGGTCCGATAAACTTACGCAGTTCGTTTAAATCACTAACTTCAATACCATACTTCCTAAGTGCATACTGCACAGACTTAGTTATCCCTTCCATAGAATTAGTAACAGTACCATCTAAATCAAATAAAATATACTTCTTATTCACAAAATTCCTCCTAAAAATTTTATATTAATCTATCTCTGCAAGAAATAGCTACTTAGTTATTTCGAGCTCGTGTCTATCAATCTTTGCTACCAGCAATTAAAGTCTCATCTGCAAAAAATAGCTGCCAAGCTATTTAGAGCTCCAGTCTATTGGTCTTTGTCATAGCAATTGACGTCTCCACTATAAGAAATATCTGTAAGGATATTTCGAGTTCTAGTCTATCGTCCTGCCAAAGGTAATGAACTCTGCCGTAGGCTTTCCACTTGGCTTAGGCCACCTTTCACTTTTGCATCTGCAAATACTTCACTTGACCGAAGGGCACCTTTCACTTTGCGAAGCAATAATTCACTTTTACTTGGTGACAATTTACACGTTAAAAATTAATTATTACGTACTAAAAGTGAAAATGTAAAATAATTAACCTCAATAAAGCTCACCAAGTAAATTAAGCTGCTGTTTTAGCATCACTTTCCCATATTCATATTGAGTATCATCTGGATATTTTCGATAACTGCATTCTATAGTCATAATTAAATATAAATAAATATTATAAAGAATTCTCTTTCTAACTTCGTTAGCTGTAAAATGGCATATGCCATAACCATCTAGAAAAGATTTAGGAACTTTATTATCCGGAATTTCATTAAAGTAATACTCCATTAGGGGATCGCCCCATAAAGCACGTTCAAAATCAATAATGCCTGAAATTTTACTATCTTCGATAAAAATATTTCCGTCCCAAAGATCCCAATGTACTAGATGTGGTTTTGTTATATCATTTAAACAATATAAGTTATTTTTAACTATCTCATAAATTCCTTCATAGCTTATTCCAATATTTACATTATTTGTTTTACCATCTGAAAGCAATGAATTAAACATTTTCATAAAAGCTTCCGGCCAAGTTTTCCCTTGAAGCTCTTTTCTGCCAGGATAGCCATAATAAGTTCCAGTTAAAGAGTTTATTTCTTTATGAAAAACACCAAGCTCAAAAAGAATCTTATTTTTTTCATCATCTAAAAGTGTATCCTGTAGTGATAAGAGTGTACATCCAGGGATTTTTTCCATAAAAAAATAATCACTGCTGCAGATTGCTTTGCTGGTATCATAAAAATAAATTTTAGGAACTGGCACTGTGGTATTATTTTTTACTAGTTTTAAAGCAGTTACTTCCGTATTCATAATATTTCCTTCATAAAATAATACTTTAGACTTAGGCTTAGGAGAAACTTTTAAAATAACTTCTAAATCATTTTCAAGTATTATATTATAAGCGGAATTATAGCAGCCTTCAGTAAGCTCATTTACAGAATCAGCTTTTAATGATATTTCTAAATTATTAAATGCTTTACAGACCATTTTTTTTATGACATCTATTTCTTGAGAATTCTTCGTTAAACTATCCAAAACAGTTACCTCCATAAAATACTTATAAGTAAATTATACCAATTTGTGAGATTAAAACAACGGAGAAAAGGTGAGAAATTAAATTAAAATAAAAGTAGCAGATATATCAATATCTGCTACTAAAGTATTATCTTTTTAAATCAATTACATTTTGCACTAATGCCTTACATCTTCCGCAAGCTGTACCAGCACCAGTTATTTCACGAACTTTTTCAACAGTATCAGCACCGTTATTTACTGCATCAACTACTGATTGAAGTGAAGTGCTTTTGCATCCACATACAGATGATAATATTTTTTCTATTTCTGAAGCACATCTACCACAGCCAGTAGCAGCCCCTGTCATTTCTTTTATTTCGTCTAGAGTACGAGCTCCAGCAATCATAGCTTTTCTTATTGTGATATAGTCAACATTTTTACAGTGACAGATAATTCTATTTCCAGCCATAATTCTTCCTCCTTAGTTTTTTATTTTATTATAAAGTTCTAATAAAAATTACTCAACAATAATAATTATTAATTATAGCAAATAATAATCATTTTTGCCATTTGTAAATAAAATATTAATTAATAATTTATATAAGATAAAGCTATTTACAGATAGTGGAATGGATAGTATAATAAATACAATCTCTTTGCACTGCATATAAATCTACAGTACAAACTGAACAGGCAGTACTAAATGCTTTTAGTGCGTAGCCGGGCTAAATTAGCAGCAGATAATTACATCTGTGGGACAGTAGTATGTTCCATAGGTGTTTTTTTATTTAGATAAAATTTAGATACCTAATTAAAGGAACATGTTTTACAGACGTTTAGTTTACTATGAAGTGCCATAGAGCTATCTAAATTTTGGAGGTAACTTATATGGAAAATGAAAAATTAATTAGGTCAAATGAAAAACTTGCAATGGAGGTATCTAAGAATAGTATTATAGCTAATTTGGTACTATCAATATTTAAGCTTTTTGCAGGTATCGTAGCTAATTCAGGAGCGATGGTTTCAGACGCAGTACATTCAGCTTCTGATGTTTTTAGTACATTTATAGTTATTATCGGCGTAAAAATTTCTAGTAAGGAAGCTGATGAAAAGCATCAATATGGACATGAAAGGTTGGAATGTGTAGCTTCAATAGTACTTGCAATTATTTTATGTGGAACAGGTATTGCAATAGGCCTTACAGGTGCTAAGAAGATAATAGCAGGTGGTAGCAGTAATTTAATGGTGCCAGGTGTATTAGCATTGGTAGCAGCTATTTTATCAATAGCAGTAAAGGAAGGAATGTATTGGTACACTAGAGGGGCAGCAGTCAAAATAAATTCTGATGCTTTAATGGCTGATGCATGGCATCATAGATCAGATGCATTATCTTCAGTTGGAAGTCTAGTAGGTATTTTAGGGGCAAGACTAGGATTTCCAATATTAGATCCAGTAGCAAGCGTAGTTATCTGTATATTTATCGTAAAGGCGGCAATAGATATTTTTAGAAGCTCAATAGATAAAATGACTGATTCATCTTGTGATGAAAAAATAACAGATGAAATGAAAACAGTAATTTTAGCAAGTGATGGTGTATTAAGACTTGATGAAATTAAAACAAGGCAGTTTGGTTCAAAAATTTATGTTGATATTGAAATATTAGCTGATGGAAATCAGACTTTAAGTGAAGCACATAATATTGCAGAAAATGTACACTGCGCAATTGAAAAAGATTTTCCAACAGTAAAACACTGTATGGTTCATGTAAATCCAGCAGAATAATAATCAGAAAAGTTATAGAGAATATACATTTAATGTATATTCTCTTTTGGTTTTGTATGTAATATAATGGAAGTTGATAAAAGGGGGTGTAATATGAAAATAAATATACTGATAATATGTTTTATTGTGGATTTACTTATATGTATTGGAATACCGCTAGGTGCGCTAATATATATATTTATAAAAAAGAGAAAATTAGTAAAGTCATACTTTATAGGGATGATTGTGTTTTTGATTTCGCAAGTTTTTTTAAGACTACCATTGATTAATAATGTTTTAAGTAAATTTGATCCATATATGATTTTTTCTACAATTCATCCAGTTATGAATGCTATTTTTTTAGGGGTTACAGCTGGTCTATTTGAAGAAGTAGGGCGATATGCTGGGTTTAAATTTGCATTAAAAAACAATAGATCTTTTGAAGATGGAATTGCCTTTGGTATTGGACATGGCGGAATTGAAGCTGTAATTATTGGAGGAACAGCAGCTGTCCAAAATTTAGCTGCTCTTTTATATTTAAAGTCTGGCGATACTAGCAAGGTAATATTCTCAATGAGTAAAGATCAATTGATAAAAGTATTTGAACAAGCTAATATCAGTGATGCATTATTTATAGGTGTAGAGAGAGTATTTGCTATGGGAATTCACATAGGCCTAACAATGATGATTTTATATGGAATTAATCAACTAAAAAGAAAATATTTATATTTAGCAATAGGATTACATGCTTTAATAGATAGCTCTGTGGGGATTTTACAATGTATAGGAGCTACAAATTTGATAATTGAAGTAGTTATAGCTGTATCTTCAATTTTATTAATCTTTTATGTAATAAAGCTTAAAAATAAATTTATAGAGGTGAATTAAATGAAAAAAATTATAAGTGGATTATTATTAGTATTTGCAATAATGGCTTTAGTAGGATGTAATGCTAATGAATTAAGTGATAAGTATGATAAAGATAAGTTAAGAAGTAAAGCTGAAGAAATAGTAAATGATATTAATGATAATAATTATCAGGCTATTATTGATAGTGGAAATGAGGATATTAAGTCTGGCTTATCAGCAGATGATTTAAAAGCAGCATGGGAAAAGAGGAATGGAAATATTGGCGCTTACAAGGATATATCTACTGTGGTTTATCAAGAAAAGAAGGGTATTGCGGTTGTAGTCCTTATAGCAGAGTATGAAAATGATAAGATACAATTC
>CAKVNP010000097.1 GCA_934777095.1 uncultured Clostridium sp.
ATAGTAATCTCATCCATATCATATAATGACTTCACAAATTTAAAAGAAATTAGCAGCTTTTCTGCCAAATCAGCAAATGGTAAATCCATCATCTTAATCAGTGTATCTCTAATACTTTTTTCTATTGGTTCTTCATATAAAACCATTCCCATTTTTTTTAGTGTATTATACCCTCTAAGTTCAGTTTCCATAAGTTCCATCTTAAATACAGGGATTCCTCTAAAACTATCTTCAATGTCCTTAATCCCTTGATTCTGCTTTTCCTTCCATATTGAGAAATACCCATCGATTGAACTTTCAGGAAAGATTTTATTTACTATGATTGCATCAACGTTATAATTAAATAAATGCAGGAATGAAAAACTTCTTTTAGCTTCTGTTACTACTATTTTTTCCGGAGTAGTCACAATCCTAATGCTTGTTCTTGTTTTATCCAACATTAACTTATGAAGTCCATCTATTTTATCATACAGCAGTTCAATTTCATTCATAGTTTCATCATCAGGCATTGGAATTTTTATTGTTTTCTCTGATTTGGCAGTCACTAAATCTTTTAAATATCCCTGTAGATTGCCCCAGATAACTTCATTTTCTTTAACTACATCAATTTCCATCCCAAATAAATTCTTTGAAATTTCTGTTGGTTCATTAGTAAGTTTAAGATTAAAAGAATCACTTAAGCTATGTGCTTCATCAATACTCATGATTAATACTTTCTTACCTTCTTCAGCTATTTTACAGGCTGTAATTGCTGCAATACTTGTTTTGCCAACTCCACCTTTACCTGTATACAATATAATTCTCATAAAATCACCCTTCAAGATTATTGGATATCTAGTTTTTTAATTATTTTTTCTTCACTGCTCTTTTTATTGTCCTTTATTTCCTCATTTATCACTTCTAATGCTGTATCTTTCAACAGGTTAATAATATCAGTTTCTGCTGCTTTAATTCTTCTCTTCATAAAATCAGGCATAAGTTCTTTAATTGCGTCATACTCAAATTTCTTAGCCATAATCATTTTTTTTATAAACTCTTTATTCAATTAACACACCTTCCTATTTAAAAATTATCTCCAGTCTACCATAAAGCAGATTGCTAGAGACTATTTCACATTTTCTAATAACATCTGGTAAAACAATATCTCTCTTGAAATTTCTCAACTTAATTATCAACTCTGAATTACTTTGATATAACTCCATATTTTCTTTATTGGCAAAAGGAACTAAAATTTTCAGCTTATATCCATCACCAAATTTTGTATACATTTCATTGCTGCTTTGCTTTAAAACTTTAAAAATATTCTCATCAGCTAAAGAATCTCTACAGATTCTCTCTAAATTGTTAATTCCATTTAAATCTGTTTCATACCACTTAATTTTATATGTCTTTAAATCCGGAAAAGTATCATTAATTTCAGATAGATACTGTCCTTGTATCACTTTCCAATTATCAAAAAACTTATTTTTTACCTCAGATGAAATAATTCTGTTTATATACAGTGCATCGACATTAAAATTATATAAATTTAAATACATATAACTTCTCTTAGTTTCTTCAACAACCATTTTTTCAGGAATAGTTACAATTCTTATTGAGCATATATCCCTATTTTTTAATAATTGCTGAAGTTTTAGTAATTTTAGATATAACCTTTCAATATCATTCATTGCAGCTTTATCAGGCATCTCTATTTTAAAAGCAGCTTTTGAGATCGGTCTTAAAATTTTTAATGCTCCCTTGCCTATTGGAAACAGCTTTTTCATATACCATGACATAAGTTCCGGAAATTTTAATAATGCTAAAGTTTCACCTGTCGGTGCACAATCTACAATAATAAGATCATATCTATTACTTTCATATATTTCATTTATACGTATTAAGGACAATAATTCCTCACTACCTGGAAATACTGAAATATCCTCAATGGCATCTTCCGCATCTTTACTTGTTCCTTTAACTAAATTGGTAACTGCTTTAGCTATATTATCATATTGATTTGCAAGTTCATGATTAGGATCAATTTCAAGTGCATCTAAATTATCCATAACTTCCACCGGCTCATTTTTAATTTGGGTCATAAATATATCACTTAAATTATGAGCCATATCTGTGCTAACTACTAAAGTCTTTTTGCCTTCTTTTGCAGCTTTAACTGCATGTGCTGATGCTATACTTGACTTGCCAACTCCACCTTTGCCTGTAAAAACTATTATCCTACCCATATATCCCACTCCTTTTTATTCTTGTAAAGAATAGTTCTAGTTACGAAGTAATTATCTAAAAAAACTTAACATACTAAGCTATTCAATATTAATTTTTCTTATTCTGCTTATATTTTTCTTACTAGGCACCTCTTTCCCCTTACTATTTTTAAGTATATTAATCACCTTGGAAAATATTTTAGCTATTAATATTTTTTCCTCAGAATTTAATTCATTATATATTTCCTTAAAATAAAAAATCAGTTCTTCCTTTTCTTTATTAAATAGTTCACACCCTTTTTCAGTTAAGCTGATATTAACTATCCTTCTATCCTCTTGATCCCTAGTACGCTCCACAATCCCCCTTTTTTCCAGTCTATTAATAATCCCAGTAACAGTATTCAGAGGGGCCATCAAATATTCTGCAATTTCGCTCATCTTGACCTTTTTTCTGCGGTAAATATATGTCATAGCTAATATTTCATTTTTAGAATATTCAAGTATATTGGTCTGCCATTTATCAGGATAAAATAAAAATTTCATGTTATCTAATGCTTTAAAAAACTCTTCCTCATAAAATGTATCTTTCTCATTCATCTTAATCTCTCCTTTAAATAGTTCCTGCAGCGAAGTATATTTATATTCTATTCTCGAAGTATTTCATTGTAAATAATTCCCAAGTAGTATTTTTAACAAAAAACTTCTAGTAAATCAATCTTTGCTAGTGAAAATGGTATATAAATTAAGAAATTAAAAAGAGCTAATATTCCAAGGGAGCAGGAATATTAGCCCTTATTATTAGCAAATCTCTTGTAACTTAACAATAAGTTCTTGAGAATTTAACCCATATATTATATTTTGTGCAGCCTCTTTTCTAATTAAATCAAACTTTTCAAAGGTCTCTACTGCATAATCTAAATTATTATAAACCTTCCAATAACCACACATTAAACATTTTTTAGATGTACATTCCATAAAATCTTTCACATCATTTACGGGAAACCCTAAAAATACACCTAATTCATGTGGACAATGATAAATATTGTATCTCTCTTTTAATATATTAAGACAGTTATTTAAACTGTCATTAGATTTATAGCCTATGCTAATTAAGAACTCTAAAGTTTCTTCAGCAAAAATATAAGACTCTAATACTTTTTCATTATAAACCAAAAGTATAACAGCTTTACTGCTTTCTCTTAAAGCAATATACTTAAGTCCTATTCTTTTAACAAAATCCACACCATACTTTATCCATTTATCATAATTAGTATTTTCGCCTTTTTTTAATGTTACTGTGGCTGAAGGTTTATTTCCTGAAATAACAATTGATAAATTATAAATCAAAAAATTTTCTATATACTCCTTTTCATTCATTTTAGATAATTCTTGATGAAAGTTCTTAATTATTGCACACATTTTCTATACCTTTGCTATCTTCCTTCCGTATTCTTTACACACATCTATTAATTCATCTTCTGGGCTATTTTGAATTATTAAAGGCTCTAAAACAACACTTGCACCAGCTTGTCTCATTTCTTCCTCCCAATTTCTCATCCATTCGCCGTCACCCCAGCCATATGATCCGAATAAAACTACTTTTTTATCTTTTAGTTCAGCTTTAGCTCTATCAATAAAAGGTTGGAATTCACCTTCTTCTAAAACTTCTTCTCCCATTGCTGGGCATCCTAAAATTATTACATCCTCTGATTTTAAATCATCATTAAATTTGTCAACCGGAATAGGATTAGAAGTAATACCTTCTTTATTTAATCCCTCTGAGATTAATTCCGCCATTCGTTCTGTATTACCTGTGCCTGACCAATAAATTATTTTCATATCCTTCACTCCTTTAATTTTATTTATCTAATTGATATTTTAATTCAATTGATAATCATTGTCAATTAGGTTGTGTAATTTTTTTATTTTATCAAATTCTTTACAAACGCTATAATACTTTAGGTAATAAATTTGATTTAAATGAATAAACTACACAAATAACAAAACTCCTAATCCATTTTTTAGACTTCTATTTATACAAATCACTTTCTTATTTTCTTTTTACTATCAAATACTAAAAGTATATAAATGGACAATTTGAATACACTAATAAATGATTAATTAACCAATTTTTTTTAGAATGGAGTGATTTTATGATTATTCATGGAGACGTCGCTTTCATGATTGTATCAACAGTTTTAGTTTTGATAATGGTTCCTGGATTAGCTTTCTTTTATGGAGGCTTAGTACCTAGAAAACATTCATTAACAATGATGTTTCAATCATTTATTTCAATAGGAATTGTAACTATTATGTGGATTTTTGGTGGTTTTAGCCTTACCTTTGGAAAAGACATAGGAGGAGTTATAGGAGACATTACTCAATATTTTGGATTTGTTGGAATGGACTATTTAATAAATCCAAGTTATAGCAGTAACATTCCTTTTCTACTATTTTTCATGTATCAATTAATGTTTGCAATTATTACTGCACCATTAATGACTGGAGCTTTTGCCAATAGACTAACAGTTTCAGGCTGGATTAAAATACTGATAGCCTGGATGATACTAATTTACTTTCCTGTTGCCCATTGGGTTTGGGGAAATGGCTTTTTAGCTAAAATGGGATTTGTAGATTATGCTGGTGGTACTGTAATACATATTACAGCTGGATTTGGCTGCCTTGGAGGTGTAGTTTTCTTAGGAGAACGTGCTGAAAGACAAAATTCTGAGCCTTTCCATCTTGGATTCGTAGCTTTAGGTGCTGCACTTCTGTTATTTGGCTGGTTTGGATTTAATGCCGGTGGATCATTAGCAGCTGCCGATACTGCTGCAATAGTTTTTGCTAATACAGGTGTTGCTGCCGCATCAGGTATGATTGTATGGCTGCTATTACATTATTCATTCCACAAATCTTTTTCTTTTTTAGAAATAATTATTGGTCTTGTAGCTGGTCTTGCAACTGTAACTCCTGCCGCTGGATATATAGAACCTATAGCTGCCACTTTAGTTGGAGCACTTGGTGCTTTAGTATGTTATTTCTGTGTAATGCTAGAGCGTAAATATATTGACGATGCTCTTGATGTCTGGGGCTGTCATGGTGTAGGTGGATTTTTAGGGACCTTGTTAGTTGGAGTTTTAGCTAACAGCAGTATTAATGGAGTTTATGCAAGCATAAGACAATTCCTTATTCAATTATTTGGCGCAGTATTAGTAGCTATTTATTCAATAATAGTTACCTATGTTATCTTCTATTTAGTAGATAAAACTGGTTCAATTAAAGTTAGTGCCGAAATTCAAAAATCTGGCCTTGATAAAGAATTCTTTAATGAAAGCTTTAGTGATTATAAAGGAAAATAGCAATATTAATTTTTTATTGAATGAAGGTGATAAACATAATGAAATTTTTAAAATTCTTTTTAATATTTATTCCCATCAGCTTTATTGCTAAATTTCTTCACCTTTCTGATACAGTAATGTTTTTATTAGCCTGTGCTTCTATTATTCCCTTAGCTGGGTTAATGGGCGAAGGAACAGAAGAAATTTCTTTTTATTCAGGTCCTAAAATAGGTGGATTTCTAAACGCTACCTTTGGTAATGCAACAGAACTAATTATCTCATTCTTTGCACTAAAAAAAGGACTATTTGATGTAGTTAAATCATCAATAGCTGGTGCTGTTATAGGTAATGTATTATTAGTAATTGGTGCAAGTATGCTCGCTGGAGGAATTAAATATAAAAGCCAGAAGTTTAATCAAAAAGTTTCTGAAGTAACGTCAAGTATGCTTTTATTTGCAGTATTAGGCTTATGTATCCCTGCTCTTTTTACTCATTCAGTAGATTCTTCATTGTTAAATACACGTTATGAAGGATTGAGTATATTTGTTGCAATAGTAATGATAATAATTTATATTCTAAGTCTTTACTTTTCTTTTAGTACACATAAGCATCTTTATGTAACTGAAGAAGAATCTTCTGAAGAGCATACTGCTAAATGGAGTTTAAAAAAAGCAATAATTGTTCTTATAGCTTCTACTGTATTAATAGCCATTGAAAGTGAATTCCTTGTTGGCGGAATTGATGCAATAACTGCCAGCTTAGGCTGGAGTGAATTTTTTGTAGGAATTATCCTTATTCCTATCGTAGGAAATGCTGCTGAACATAGTACAGCTGTTGTAATGGCATTAAAGGATAAGATGGATGTTGCTTTGGAGATTGCTCTTGGATCTAGCCTGCAGATTATATTATTTGTAGCTCCAATATTAATCTTTATCAGTTTATTTTTTATTCCAATGAGCATTGTATTTAATCAATTTGAACTTATTGCTCTTATTGCTTCTGTAGTAATTGCAAATAGGGTAGCTCATGATGGTGAGTCAAATTGGTTAGAAGGGATACAACTGCTAGCAGTATATCTAATTATTGCAGCTTGTTTCTTTATAGTTTAATAAATTTAGGAGGTTTTAATATGTTAAAAAGAAATATTACCGTTTTATTATTATTATCAAGCTTATTTATGGCTGGTTGTGATAAGGCAGCAACTAATACACCTGAAAATACAAATATCCAAAATGAAAATGTTGTAGTTGAATCAACATATGTAACAGAAAATGTATCAATCACAAATTTCAATGATGCCCTAAAAAAGCTTAAAGACGGAAATGACCGTTTTTATAATAATAAATCCCAATTAATAAATGTTACCAGTGAAAGACGTCAGCAATTAGTAGAAGGTCAATCACCTTATGCTATTATAGTTTCATGTTCTGACTCTAGAGTAACACCTTCTACAATATTTAATGCTGGTTTAGGAGAAATTTTTGATATTAGAATTGCAGGTAATATTGTAGATCAAGATGCCTTAGGCTCAATTGAATATGGAGTTGATCATTTAAAAACCCCTCTTATCGTCGTTATGGGGCATGAAAAATGTGGAGCTGTTACCGCTGCTTACGATAAATTAAAGAATGGCACAGAAGTTTCAGGCCACTTAGCAACTCTAGTAGATACAATTGTAGCTAATATTAGGGAATCAGATTCACTTGATGAAGCAATTCATGATAACACTGATGAGGTTGCAGAACAAATTGAAAATGATCCTATTATTAAGAAGTACGTAGATGAAGGTAAAGTAAAAATAGTTGAAGCTCATTATTCCTTAGATGGTAAAGTAACATTTGAATATTAATAAAAAAAAAATCATCATAATAAATTATGATGATTTTTTTATTTTACCACTTACCTACAAGCATCAGGTATCCTG
>CAKVNP010000098.1 GCA_934777095.1 uncultured Clostridium sp.
CTTCAACACTACTAGGATTAATTACTATGGCTTTATTTAAACCAAACTCTTGGTGTGTTTACTGCCCAATGGGAACAATGACTCAAGGTATCTGTTTAATTAAAAATAAAAAAAATAGCAGATAAATTTCTGCTATTTTTAATCTATTATTTATTTTAAAAATACAAATTCTTTATCATTTGAGTATTCTTCAACAAACTTAAAGCCTAATTCCGAAAACTCTTTTACAGCTGCAAGATCATTTATATTATTAGCAGCTAGATATCTAACCATTAATCCTCTGGCCATCTTTGCTTCTGTAGCTTTAACTTTTATTTTGCCATCTTTTATACTACCAAAGATACAGGTAACAAATTTATCATCCTCATATAAATATTTTTCAATACATTTACTATACTCTTTTGAGGCTAAATTTAATATAATATTATCTTCTTTAGTTAATTCTTTATAAAGTGAATCTCCCCAGAAATCATAAAGATTTTTATACCCATCCACTTTAAATTTAGCCTGCATTTCAAGGCGGTAGGGCACAACTCCATCAAATGGATTAAGCACTCCATAAAAGCCTGAAAGTATCTTTAAATGAGATTTTACATAATCAAACTCTTCACTTGTAAATGAATCAGGTGACATATATTTATATTGTATTCCTTCATAAGTTAAGATGGCAGGAGATAAATTTTTATTTAAATCCATATATTTATATCTTTCATAATTTAGCCCTGCTATTTCATCATTACAAACAAGGAGTTTTTTTAATTCATCATACGATAAAGCAGCCAAATTATCATAAAGAATTTTAGTTTTTTCCATAAATACTGGTTTATATTCATTTATAATATCGTCATTATTTACATTCATTTTCTTTGCTGGCGAAATAATTATCTTCATCTTTTTCTCCTAATATTAATTATTACTTAATATTATATATAACAAAAAAGATTGCTTTAAGCAACCATTTTGTATTATCTTATAAACATTTAATGCTGTTTTTAAAATCCTTCAGCCCTTGTGTTATTTCTTCCCTACTAAAATTATTTTCAATTAATTTTTCATCAGTTAACATTGATAATTGATCATAAAACATTTCGCCTATTTCCAAAAGTTCTTCATCCTCTTTATGTCCAGCTGCATATTCAAAAAGCATATCTTCTGCTTCGTTATATTTTTTATCACTTATTAGTTTTCTTAACAATAGCACCAGAACTTCTTTATCAGAAAAATTCTGTATTTCAGTAGTTTCTGGTTCTTCCTTAACTTTAGCCAGCGCCTTTCCTATATTCTTACCTAGGCCTTCCACCATATCTAAAATAATATCCTTCTTCATATCTCTCACTCCATTTTATAAATAGAATTTTTTATCTACTTTTTCTATTTTAAACTATCTTACCTCAACTTATAATTAATATCAATAAAAAAGTCCAGCATTCTATTTTTCTACTGGACTGCTGGACTACTAAACTCAATCTTACATTTTAGTTATTTGGATTTTATCTATTCTTTTATCATCTAAAGATAAAATTTTAAAATTAACTGATTTAATATCTATTTCATGAATCGTACCCTCTTCAGGAATGGATCCTATTTTTTCAAGAAGATATCCGCCAATTGTATCAATATCATCTGACTTCAACTGTAGATCTAAATACCTATTTATCTCTGAAATACTTACTAAGCCACTTACAATATAAGTGGTATCATTAATCTTCTTAATCTTTACAGTATTATCATCATATTCATCCCATATATCGCCAATAACTTCTTCCACTAAATCTTCTAAAGTAACAATTCCCGAAAAACCACCATATTCATCCATTAATATTGCCATAAAATTTTTCGACTGCTGCATTTCCCTCATAACTTTATCTATGCTATTAATTTCTGGCACTATATAAGGCTTTCTCATCAAATCTCTAATCTTTACATTTTGAATTCCCTGCCTTACAATGCTGGCAAATAAATCCTTCATATATAGAATGCCTACAATATTATCAATTTCATCTTGATAAATTGGAATTCTAGAATAATTTTCTTCAAGGATACTATCTATGCACTCTGTAATATCTGTATCAGCTTCTATACAGAATGTTTCTGTTCTTGGTGTCATCACTTCTTTAGCCAAAATGTCCTCAAACTTAATTATTCCACAAATCATCTCTTTTTCAGTTTGATTTATTGCACCCTGTACTTCTCCAAGTTCTACTAAGCTTCTTATTTCATCTTTAGATATTTTTTCTCCTACGCTATTTAAATTAATACCTGTAATTTTAAAGAACTTTTTAATAAGTCCTGTAACCCCACCTTTAATTACTGCTTCTATTTTGTAAAACAACATTAAAGGATATTCATATAACTTTTTATAATTAAAATAACGCAGACTCGAGCTATCATCCATCGGATAATATTCCCCCTTCTAAAATAAAAATCAAAAATATTATTAAAACGATAAAACATTTTAACAATTATATTATACACCTTTTCTAATACAATATTCCACATTTATTAATTTTTACAAAATATTAATAAAAAAAGGAACTCCTAAGAGTCCCTTCCTATTTCTGTATCTATTATTTATCTTTCTTAAGCATTTCTCCAATTGCAGCTATGCTACCAAGTGAAGATAATGTTTCATTTGGTAATATAAGCTTATTAGCTGGGTTATTAGCCATTTCTTTAAGAGCTTCAACTTGTTTAAGAGCAATTACTCTTTCATCAGTACCAGAGTTAATAATAGCTTGGTTAACTTTCATAATAGCTTCTGCTTCTGCAATAGCTATTTGTTCAATAGCCTTAGCTTTACCTTCTGCTTCAAGTAATTGTGATTCCTTTAAACCTTCTGCTCTTCTAATATTAGCTTGCTTTTCTGCTTCAGCAGCTAAGATTCTTGCTTGCTTTTCACCTTCAGCCTTTTCTACTTGAGATTGTCTTTGACCTTCAGCTTGTAGGATCATAGCTCTCTTATCTCTTTCAGCCTTCATTTGTTTTTCCATAGCTTGTTGTATTTCAGCTGGTGGAATTATGTTTTTAATTTCTACTGATAATATCTTAATACCATAAGCATCTGTAACTTCATCAATAATACTTAAAAGATTTTGGTTTATTGAGTCTCTTCCACTTAATATTTCATCTAAGCTCATATTACCTAGAATATTTCTGATATTTGTTGTTGCTGAGTAAACTATACCAGCTTTGTAGTCTTCAATGTTATATACTGCATCCTTTGCATTTAACATCTTATAGAATATTACGTTATCAACTGAAATCTTAACATTATCCTTAGTAATAACTGATTGTGGTGGTACATCTAAAATTTGTTGTTTTGTAGAAACTTTCTTTCTTACAAAATCAATACCTGGAATTATAAAATGCCAGCCCGGTTCTAGAATTCTGCTAAATTGTCCTAACCTTTCAACTACATAAAGATATCCTGTGTTTACAACTTTAATTGATGATAATAATATGATAAATATTATCACAAGTAAAGCAATTAAAAATATTGTTCCAACTCCCATTTAATTAATCCTCCTTTAAATTTACAATTAATTTATTACCCTCAATGCCAGTAATCATAAATGATTGACCTTTCTTGATTGTTGCACCTTTATTGTAGGCAGTCCAATATATGCCACCCACTTTTATTTTTGATTTTTCACCCATGTCTTCATTTGCAACCATTACATTGCCAATATACTCTTCTTCCATCGTCAATGTCTTTTTAATACCTGCTTTAAATTTTTTCTTCGCCCACGGATAGCCAAATGCCATACATATTATACCGATTATTAAGAATATAGCTATTTGTGCTCCAATAGGAAAGCCTAATAATGATAATATTATTGCCGCAATAGCTCCAATTGAAAACCACATAAAAATGAAGCTGCTGGTCAATAAATCAACTGCTACTAAAGCCACCGCAATTATCAACCAAATAATTAGTTCCCACATAATAATTCTCCCTTTCTTTTATTTTTCTATTCCAGCAAAACTTTTTGTCTTCCCTTTAAGCTCACTAACATTATAGTATATTTTTCTATAAATTAGTAGATTTGTTTTTTATTCCTTTACCATGACTATATATTATCATACACTTTATCACTTTGCAAGTTATTTTTAATCCCTTAAAGAGTTTTTTTATACCACTTAATTTGACATGAACTTTCTTTGCTAAATCATTGATTTTCTAGGGATTTCCTTTTATTATTAATATAGAAAGTGAGCTTGTTTACATATTGAACTCTATATTTATTACAATATATAGTTTTTTTCTTAGGTATTTTATTAATAAATAATATAATACTAAAAATAAGCTGATAAATATTACTTATTGGAGATGATTAAATGGATTTTATTAAAGTTGGTGCAGCATGCCCTGTAACAAAGGTATCTGATGTCAATTTCAACGTAGAAAATATAAATGAATGTATTAATAAAGCATATAAAGATGAAGTTAAATTTTTAGTATTCCCAGAGCTTTCTGTAACTTCTTATACTTGCGGGGATTTATTCTTAAGTTCTGCACTGTTAAATGCAGCAGTATCTGGCCTAGAAGAAGTAATCAAAAATTCACTTGGTAAAGATATGCTGATTTCAGTAGGAGCTCCTTTAATACATAATAATGTCCTATATAATTGTGCTGTCATGATTTTTGAAGGTAAGATATTGGGAATAGTTCCTAAATCATTTATCCCAAATTATAGTGAATTCTATGAAAAAAGATGGTTTACCGAAGGATTTAATTTAGTAGATGAAGAGATTTCTCTGCCATTCCAAGAAAACATTCCTTTCGGAACTAACTTAATATTCTCTGCTGGTGATGCTAAGTTTGGTATAGAAGTTTGCGAGGATCTTTGGGTGACAATTCCACCAAGTTCTTATTTAACAGTTGCAGGGGCAAATATTATCGGAAACCTTTCTGCTTCAAATGAGCTAGTAAGTAAAAAAGACTATAGAGTTTCCTTAATTGCAAACCAAAGTGCACGTTGTCTTGCATCTTATATTTATGCATCAGCAGGAGTACATGAATCTACTACAGACCTTTTATTCAGTGGCCATTTAGTTATTGGTGAAAATGGTGCTATTTTAAAGGAAAATGAAAGATTCCAAAGAGATAATGAAATAATCACTTCCTGTGTAGATGTATTTAAATTAAATTCAGAAAGACTAAAAAACTTAAGTTTTAGAGACTTAAATAAAAGAATGCCATTTAAAGCAAAAACTATCAATTTTAAATATAGCAGCACAAAGATAACTAATTTCGATAGATTTATCGATAAGCATCCATTTGTTCCTTCAAATGAAAAAGCAAGAGAGGAAAGATGCAAGGAAATATTTAATATTCAAGCGGCTGCTTTAGCTAAACGTATGGAACATACAGGACTAAAAAAGGCTGTTATCGGAATTTCTGGTGGACTTGATTCTACTTTAGCACTTTTAGTTATTGTTAAGACATTTAAACTATTAGGAATTGATAATAAAAATATTATTACTATTACAATGCCTGGCTTTGGTACAACAGATAGAACATATAATAATGCCTTAGTTTTATGTAATGAATTAAATTGTGACCTAAGAGAAATTAATATTGTAGAAGCTGCACTACAGCACTTTAAAGATATTGGCCATGATAAAGATATACATGATGTTACTTATGAAAATGTGCAAGCTAGAGAAAGAACTCAAATATTAATGGATTTAGCTAATAAAGAAGGTGGACTATTAATTGGTACAGGTGACCTTTCAGAATTAGCTTTAGGATGGTGTACTTATAATGGTGACCATATGAGTATGTATGCTGTTAATCCATCAATTCCTAAAACATTAGTAAGATACCTAGTTAAATATGTTGCCGATAAGGAAGCAAATCAAGAAGTATCTAACACTTTATTAGATATCTTAGATACTCCTGTAAGCCCAGAGTTATTACCAAAAGGAGAAGATGGTGATATAGTACAGAAAACAGAAGATATTGTAGGCCCATATGAACTTCATGATTTCTTCTTATATCATTTTATTAAACATGGTTCATCAAAAGAAAGAATAAGACTTTTAGCTGAATCTGCCTTTAAGGATGATTATTCACCAGAAGAAATCAATAAGTGGCTTGATAAATTCATGTATAGATTCTTCAGCCAACAATTCAAGAGAAGCGCTTTACCAGATGGTCCTAAAGTAGGAACAATTTCTTTAAGCCCTAGAGGGGATTGGAGAATGCCATCAGATGCTTCTGTTAATACCTTTAAATAAAACAAAAAAGAGTTTCAATTTTAGTTGAAACTCTTTTTAATTTTTTTTACATCTTACTAATTATTTCTTACTTCAGCAAGCTTTGCATTAACCATTTCTACAAGCTTATGTCTATCTTCCTCATTATTGACTACATCCATCTTGTCCATATCTACAACAAGCACTTCTGAAGCCTTATAATGATTATTTACCCAGTTATCATAATCTTTCCATAAAAATTCATAATATTCTTTTAAGCTATCATCTACTTCATATTCTCTTCCTCTAAGATTAATTCTATTGATAACTGTTTCAAATGAACCTTTTAGATAAACCATTATATCTGGTGCCTTTTTAGGCATTCCATTTAACTCTTCCATCATATTATTTAAAAGATCCTCATATATCTGCATCTCTAATTCTGAAATTCTTCCAAGTTCCATATTCTTTTTAGCAAAATACCAATCTTCATAAATAGATCTATCTAAAACATTATTTTCATGAGCTAATGCTTCTTTTATGCTTTTAAATCTAGTATTTAAAAAATATAATTGTAATAAAAATGGATATCTTTTCTTTGCTATTTCTTCTTCGCTTTCACTATAGAATAACGGTAATATAGGGTTATCATCTACACTTTCGTAAAATACCTCTGAATTAAAACTTTCACCTAATATTTTGGCCACAGAACTTTTTCCAAGGCCTATCATTCCACCTACTACTATCACCATGTCTCACCTATCCTTAAATCTTTTGTATTATTGTATACTCATACTACTGTCTATCAAGATTAAAGTCAAGACTTGACAAAATTCTTACATTAATTTAAATATCCTGGATTACTTAGGGATACCATATTTACAGTATCAGCTACTTCCCTTATTACATCTATATAGCTTAAATATAGATTTATTTCTATATTACTGTAGTCACTATCAACCTTAGTGATTATTCCGTAAATTACCTTTCCCCAATCCATTAAATTTTTTAATATTACATTATCTTTTTTAGGAATATATCCAATAACATATCCTGATTTAGTTAACACCTTTATTGCATTGCTATCATAAGGATTATCCTTTTCCCTTTTTAAAAATACTTGTTCATCTTTACGTATATTTCTTTCATCAACTGTTAAATCTACATATTTAATACCTGCTATTTTAGTTTCAGTTAAAAATACATCTTTATTATGAGGTTTTACTTTTAT
>CAKVNP010000099.1 GCA_934777095.1 uncultured Clostridium sp.
GCGGTAAGATAGAAGCGGCTATTGATATTGTAAAAGGTACAATTGAAGAAGGCAGAAAAATACTGCTGTTTTCACAGTTTACTACAGCTTTAGATTCATTAAAAAAGGAATTAGACAAGAATAAAATAGAATACTTCTATTTAGATGGCTCTACAAAGGCTGATGAAAGAATCAGGCTGGTAAATGAGTTTAATAAGTCTGATGAGGTAAGCTTGTTTTTAATTTCCTTAAAAGCAGGGGGGACAGGGCTTAACCTGACTTCAGCAGATATGGTAATACATTTTGATCCATGGTGGAATCCAGCCATTGAAGACCAGGCTACAGATAGAGCACATAGATTTGGCCAAAAGAATATGGTAGAAGTAATTAAGCTTATTGCAAAAGGATCTATTGAAGAAAAGATATTAAAGCTTCAGGATGCCAAAAAAGAAGTCATCAGCCAGATTATGAGTGGGGATTATAAAAATGGCAACTTCCTTGGCAGTTTAAGTGAAGAGGAAATAAAAGATTTATTTAATTAAGGACGTGATAGAGAAAAATGCTTACACATGAGAGACATAAATATATATTAGATAAGATAAATGAAAATTCCATAGTAACACTTTCAGAATTAATTGAAGAGCTAGATGCTTCTGAATCAACAATAAGAAGAGATTTAAATAGTTTAGATAAAGAAGGCAAATTGAAAAAAGTTCATGGAGGAGCAGTGGCTATCGGTGATCTTTATTCAAAAAATGATTATAAGGTTACTTTAAGACAAGGAATAAATAAGGATGAAAAGAGCAGGATTGCACAATATGCAGCAAGCGTTATAGAAGATGATGATGTTATTTATATTGATGCAGGTACTACAACAGGGCTGATGATAGATTATCTTCCTAATAAAAATATTACAGTAGTGACAAATGGAATAGCACATGCTAAAAAGTTAGTGGATAAGAATATTAGAACGTTTATTTTAGGTGGAGAAATTAAAGGCGTTACGGAAGCAATCGTTGGTGTAAAAGCAGTACAGGATCTGCAGGTGTATAATTTTTCTAAAGGTTTTTTTGGAGCTAATGGTGTAAGTGAAAAAGATGGATGTACCACTCCCGATATTAACGAAGCTATGGTAAAAAGCGAAGCAATTAAAAACTGTAAGGATGCCTACTTATTAGTAGATAGTTCTAAGTTTGAAGAGCATAGTTTTATTAGCTTTTGCAAAGTTAGTGAGGTAATAATAGTAACTGATAAGGGAAGTAATATTAGTTATAATACTGAAATGATTGAGGTATAAGAGAAGTGAGGCTTTTGACTAAAGAAATCTTTAGGCAGTCAAAAGTCTCATTCTTACTTTATTAAGTAATTTCATGTTTAGTTACTAAAAGCTTGAATGTCAGTAGTAATCACTGGAATTGATTCATTTTCTTCAAGAAGGATGTGAGATCCATTATAAGGTTTGCCATCAATAGTTATGATAACTTTATCTACACCATAATTGTAGCCATAAGTGTAAGCCATGCTGTGAAGCATACCACTTTCAGAGGAAGAACCTACTCTTCTTAAAATATTATAGTAAGAAGGAGATAAATCTACAGTTATAAGATTATTTTCTCGATCTAATTTTCCTGATTTTACATATACATCTTCGTTTAAAATCATAAGTTCATTTGAATCAGCGGATTTTAAGGCTGTGGTTAAGGCGTTTAAAAGTGCATTATCTGTTACTTCAATAGTCTTGTCTATATAAAAGTAATCATCTTTATCACAATCATAGTAGAAAATTCGGCAGGTTTTAGATACTGTACTAGAAGAAGTAATGGAGGAAGTAGGAGGAGTTTTGCTGCTGCAGCCAAAAAGGGCTAAAATAAAGGGAAAAAATAATAAAGTAATAAAAATCTTTTTCATTGTTACCTCACAAAATAAAAAAGTATTGTATAAAGATATTATAATACTAAAAAACAACGAGGATATTAATAAAATAAAATAATCTAATAATTAATTAATATTACATATTTAGAATTAGATGATATAATGGGAAATAGAAAAACAATTACTAGGAGGAAAAAATGAATAAAACAAAGAAAGCAATATTTGATGCTGCTATACGTGTTTTTTCAGGTAAAGGCTATGATAGTGCTACTGTTGATGAAATTGCAGCAGCTGCAGGAGTAGCAAAGGGAACACTTTATTATCATTTTGAAGGAAAAGAGGAATTATTTAAATTTGTCATAAGTGAAGGAATGGACTTAATCAGAACTAATGTTGAGGAGGCTGTTTCTAAGGAAGTAAATCCAATAGAGAGACTGAAAACATCTGCTAAAGTCCAGTTAAGATATGTATACCAGAATAAAGATTTATTTAGAGTTATCTTAAGCCAGCTTTGGGGCGATAAAAATAGACATGAAGAAATGAGAATAGAAATAAAAGAACTTATTAATATAACTTCTAGAGAAATTGCCAGAATAGTAGGTTCTTATTTGGATCAGGAAGGTATAGAAGTATTAGGTTGCTGTTTTGTGGGAATTTTATTTTCATCTGCATTATATGAAATACTTTATGAAGGAAAATATAATGAAGATGAAATTGTAGAAAAATTTATGAAGTATATAAATCAAAGTATAAATATTTCACAAAAATAAATATAATTTTTAAAGCTATTGCAGATTGCAATGGCTTTTTTTGTAGAAAAAATACCTATATATAAAAAATATTAAAAAGTAGCTAATATATTATTATTATCATTAGTATTTATTTTTTAAGATTTTAGAGAATTACCAATAAAACTCTAATTATGATATAATTACTTAATAAAACTTAAGGAAAAGAGCGTGGGAAATTGAATACTAAAAAAATGACCGAAGGCGCTGTTCTTTCAGCTCTCTTTGTAATCTGCACCATAATTGCAATTTCTACAGGACTAGGCTATACATTATATTTAGATATAATTGTGCCCATTCTTGTGACAATAGTATATATTAAACTTGATTATAAATATATGATCTTAATGTGCATTTCAACATTTCTGATTACTATTTTTACCGTGGGGGATGTGGTATCTGCCATCTGGTTAGTTCAGGGGATGTTAATTGGCTTTATATGCAGCTTAGTTATCTCTAGAAAAACCAATATCTTGGATGACTTTATTTATGCATCAATTCTAGGTACTTTTGTAATGATATTAATAGATGTATATTTTCAGACTTTAACAGGCTATAGCTTTATTAAAGATGCACAGAATACCATAGATGGTGTAGTAAAATTTATGTCGGCAAATATGTCAGCAGCGGCTATAAGCAAAGAAACTATTAATTCTTTCTGTTACATCCTAATAGCATCATTACCAATGGGAACTATATTGGTTGTGTATATAGCTGCTTTATTCTTTGCTAAAAAGCTAAGGATATTAAAGGGACATGTTAAGGATAAATATCTGATCTTAGGTAATTTTAGAAAGATAGGGGCTTATATTTCATTTAGCAGGGAAATATTTAACCTTTCAATTATCTATACAATATTAATAGAACTAATAAAAATATTTGGGATAACCATTCCCTTTGTATATTTAAGGACAGTGCTAATGGCCATTGAAGTAATTGCTTTTTATGTGCTGATTAAGGATTCATATTCTTTTGTAATGAAATACATGGTTTATAGGGTTAAGGCTAGAAAAATATACCCCTTGATTTCATTAATCATATTTATGCTGCTAATTTCAGAGTTTAAAATAACTATAGCAGCACTGGTGATAGCATCAATTTATATTGATCATAAGATGAAGCTGAGAGAAAAGCAGGCTATTGTTGTAGAGAAGTTTATCCAGGCTGAAAAATTAAAATAAATGAATAAGTACATTTGTAAACTCCCGAAAGGGAGTTTTTACATATGTTTTTATAGCAAAGAAAATAGAGATATGGTATTCTAAAATATATAATTTATTAATAAAGGAGAAAACCATGAATAAAAGCACTATGAGCAGTAGAACAAAAGGAATAATTTATATAATATTTTCTGCTTTTGGTTTTGCCATGATGTCAGCTTTTGTGAAGCTTGCTGGCGATCTACCATCATTTCAGAAGACTTTTTTTAGAAATTTAGTTTCATGTTTTGTAGCATTGATATTTATTATTAAAAATAAAGAAAGCTTTTTTGGCAAAAGAGAAAACCAGAAAATACTTATTACCAGATCAGCACTAGGAACATTAGGGATTGTATTTAATTTTTATACAATAGATAAATTAGTGCTGTCAGATGCAAATATGTTAAATAAACTTAGTCCATTTTTTGTAATAATTTTTTCAGCATTAATATTAAAGGAAAAGATTAATTTAAAGCAGAGCATTGCAATAGTGATAGCTTTTTTAGGCGCGCTGTTTATTATTAAACCATCATTTAATCTTGATATAATACCAGCATTAATAGGAGTTATGGGAGCATTATGTGCAGCAGGTGCATATACTTGT
The DNA here is from genome assembly GCA_934777095.1 of uncultured Clostridium sp. Lineage (GTDB taxonomy): Bacteria > Bacillota > Clostridia > Clostridiales > Clostridiaceae > Clostridium. The sequence continues at coordinate 4,443 of CAKVNP010000099.1, forward strand.
CTAAGAATTTTAGGAGGAAAGGAAAAGCATTATACCGTAGTATTTTATTTTTCATTCTTTTCATTAATAGTAATTGCACCATTTATGCTGGCTGTATATGAGCCAATGTCATTAAAGCAGCTTTTATATTTAATTTTAGCAGGTGTATTTGCTACCATAGGACAATTTGGTATAACTTTAGCTTATAAATTTGCACCTTCTAAGGAAATATCAATATTTGATTATTCAAATATAATTTTCTCTGCAATCATCAGTTTGGTAGTTTTTGGAGCATTACCAGATTACTTAAGCGTAATAGGGTACATAATTATCTTTGGAGCATCTTTTTATATGTTTATGTACAATAAAAAATTAGATAAATTAGAAAAAAATAAATAGGGAGTATAATATGATTGATAATGAGCCATCTATAGAAGAAATTTTTAATGAGATATTACAGTGCAGTACTGATGAGGCTTTTAAGTACTGTGACCAGGAATATGAAGAAACAAAGAATCCTGAGTATCTTGTATATAAGGGACATGCACATTTAGTTGTAGGTGAATATGAAGAAGCTATTATAAGTGTTGATAGTGCATTTGAAGAAGGATGTACTTATTATGAGTATGGCTATAATGTAAAAGGTGAAGCTTTACTAGAACTAGGACTGTACGTAGAAAGTAGAAGAGCTTTTGAAAAGGTAATTTCACTTACCCCAAACCAGTATTTAGCTACTACATTTTTAATTGAATTAGATATCAGGGAAGGTTTTTACCAGGAAGCAATAAATAGAGCTAATGATTATTTAGATAACTATGCAGAAGATGATAAAGAAAGAGGAGAGTTACTTTCAATTATTGGCTGGACATATATGGTTGATATTAATGAAGTAGACCGAGGAGCAGAATATCTTCAAAAATCAATTAAGGTAAGTCAAGAATGCAGCAGAGCTTATACAGGATTAGGGATATACTATAATTATATTAAGAAATATGAGGAAGCAATAAAGTATTTTAATAAGGCAATAGAAATTGATCCAACTGATGGAGAAAACTATTTTGGACTTGCTGTATGCAGTAAAGAAATAGGGGATTTCTCTAAAGTAGAAGAGAACTTATTAGAAGCAAATGCATTACTGCCAGAAGATAATAGAGTATTATTAGAATATGCCTTTGAACTTTTAAGACAAGAAAGAGAAGAAGAAGCAATTGAGGCTTTTAAAGAGATATTAGTTTGTAATCCTAATGATGAAGAAGTGATGAATCTTTTAGAATCAATAGATAAACTTAGTTAGTTGAAGGAAACTAAGAAAGGAGAAGTATTATGGAGATAAATAAACAATTTACAGAAAACTTTGAGAAACTTATGAGTGAAAATGCGGCAGAAGCATTAGCATATGCAATGAAAATTCAAGAGGAAAATGATAATCCAGAACTTCATGTATATATAGCAGATGCTTTAATGGCTTTAGATGACTTTGCAGGAGCTGTGGAAGAAATAAATGAAGGCTTAGCTAAAGGAATAAAGAATAAAGCTTTTGCCAACAGTTTAAAAGGAGAAGCACTATTTTATTTAGGAAGATATGAAGAAAGCAGAGAAGTATTTTTAGAAATACTAGCAGAAAATCCAAACAGCTTTTTTGCAGTAGCTTACTTAACTGATATAGATATAAACTTAAAAAACTATACCGAAGGTATTGAAAGAGCAGAAAAAGTACTTGCTTCTAACACATTAAATTCAAGGGATGCGGCATATATCCAAACTAATATCGGCTGGATTAACTTAAAGTATTTAGGTAAAGAAGAAGAAGCCTTTGTTAATTTTAATAATGCTAAAAAATTAGATGATACTTTAGGTACTATTTATATCGGCTTAGGATTATATTATTTAAACAAAGAAGAATATGAAAAAGCTTTAGAAAACTTTGAAAAAGCTATTGAGCTTGATGAAGGTACTGTAGAAGTATACTTTAATATTGGAAAATGCTATAAAGCTATGGGACAATTGGAAGATGCTTTTGAATACTTTAAAATAGTTAAACAGTATGATGAAAATTATCCAGGGATAAAAGAAGAACTTAGTTAGTGAATGTTGACCAAGGTCAAGTGAATGTTGCCTGCTATGGCAGTGGCAAGAAAGAGATTAGTTCTGTTGGAAAGAGTTTAAGTGCTGAGGCAGGAAGATAGTGTCTGCTATCCCAGTAGCAGGAGAGATTAGGCCTTTGGCAGAGTAAAATTTCCTACAGTAAAGAGGGAGAAGCACAAAATCAGTTTTTTACTGATTTATTGCAGAGTTTAGTAGTTTGTTTTTATAAAGATGTCCATATGGGCATCTTTTTTTGTATATAAGATTATTATAAAAACTTATATTGCTATTCAGAATAGAGTAATTAATAAGTAAGAGAAAGTATAATTAGTCTTAAATGAAATACTCGTAAATGAGGATAAAAAAATCAAACATAGCAATAAATTCAAAAGAAGGATTTATATAATATGCTAATAGAAAAATAAGTAAAATTAAGGGGAAAGTGTTTAATTATTGTTGTTTTTAGTGCATAATTAATTATAATAAATGGTTAAAAAAATTAGAATATTCAAGGAAAAATTAATAGATAATTATTGGGGGAGGCAGAGAGGTGAAAAAGGGAAAGCGAATTAGCTTATATATCTTCATAGCTATAGTAGTATCGCTAATTAGATACTCTAATACAACCAGATTAAGAATAATAAATAAAGTGAAACGGAATATTGATATGTATACTATTGTAGCAAATGAAATGCTTAGTGGCGCTAGTTCATCTGATATTTCATTAAAATCCATTAAAGATATATCAGTATGGGATGATGTGCAGGTTGATTTTACTTGTGAGTATGGTGGATTTGGCTCTCAGAGCAGCTATTATGGTTTTTATTATTCAGTAGATGATACTCCACGAACATTTCAAGGTGTGAACGTTACATTTGAGCCACAAGG
>CAKVNP010000100.1 GCA_934777095.1 uncultured Clostridium sp.
ATTGGTATATACTAATATGGTAAATTATGTAAAAGGAGTTGGTTTTATTTGAATATTTTTATAGTATGTAAATATACCGTAATTAGTTCAGGATTATTTTATATGCTAAACTCAATGTATGACAACGTAAGTTGCTCTACTTCATTAAATGAAACAATAAATAAAATCAATCTTTCAAAAGATTCGCTATTAATTTATGGTTTACTTAAAAGCTCCTCTAAAGATATAGACTCTCTTATATCTTTTAAGTCCCATTATCCTAAGACTAAATTACTAATAATTGATTTTAGTGATAATTATAATAATTGCTTTTTTAAGTTTTCTAAAATTGGTATAGAAGGATATTTGCTTGCCTCTTTTGTAAAAGATGATTTATTAAATGCTATAGATAAAATTGATAATGGAAGCCGTTTTTATGATAAAGATTTAATATATAAACTAGTGGATAATGAGAAACTAAATGATACCGTTGAACCTATGCCTTTAAAGGAGTCTACATTAACTAAGAGAGAAACTGAAATTTTATGCCAGCTTTCTAAAGGCTACAGCAATTATGAAATTTCCCGTAATTTAAACATAAGCGAAAATACAGTAAAAAAACATATCAGCAATATTTTTATTAAAATAAATGTTAAAGATAGAACTCAGGCAACTATCTATGCCTATGAAATAGGTCTGGTTTCTTAATTTATTGCTAAATAATATTTTATTTTATATATATTTGCACAAAAAAATAAGCTATCTGTAATAGCTTATTTTTATTTTTAAAAGAATACTTCTATTTCATTTCTTCCTTGATTTTTAGGAATAAAATTATCATTTCTTTCATTACCATTAATGATAACTTTTATTTTATCATCAGCCTTTTCCTTTCTTCTTTTAATATTCAAATGATATTCTCCAACATCATCATTTATCCATATTTCATAGGCATTCCATGAATCAGGTACACATGGGTTTATACTATAACCCTTACCTTCAACCTTTTTCAATCCTAGTATATATTCTAGTCCTACTTTATACATCCAGCCCGATGCACCAGTATACCAGCTCCATCCGCCACGCCCACCATGAGGCTCTTTGATATATACATCTGCTGACATTACATATGGTTCAACTTTATAATTTCTAGCTGATATTTCATTACTAGAATGATTAATTGGATTTATCATATTGTAATATTTCCATGCCTTATTACCATCTCCCAGCATAGTCCATGCCATAATAACCCAGGTTGCTGCATGAGTATATTGTCCTCCATTTTCTCTTACACCTGGCACATATCCCTTAATATAACCTGGTTCAAGTTTACTCTTATCAAAAGGTGGTGCAAGCAATAAAATTAAGCCCTTATCCTCTTTTACCAATGCTTTATCTACAGCTTCCATAGCTTCTTTTGCCCTTGCTTCCTTTGCTGCACCTGAAATTACAGCCCAGCTTTGTGCTAGGGAATCTATTTGGCATTCTTCATTTTCTCTTGATCCTAGAGGAGTTCCATCATCAAAATATGCTCTTCTGTACCATCCTCCATCCCAAGCATTTTTTTCTATATTTTCTTTAATAAATTCCTTATACTCAGTATAAGCTTTTAACTTTTTATTATCTGACATAAATTCACATAGGGGCTTAAATCCATTTAAGATAGTGTATAAAAACCATGCCAGCCATACACTTTCACCCTTACCTTCATTTCCTACAGTGCTCATTCCATCATTCCAATCACCGCTGCCCATAAGAGGTAAGTTATTCTCTCCGAATTTTAATGCTCTATCGGTTGCTTTAATACAATGTTCATAAATGGTGCCCTCTTGTGAGCTAGTATTGACTATAGTATACCGTTCATCTTCACCTTCTTTTAAAGGTTCATCCTGCAGGTATTTTACCTTTTCTGTTAATATTGAATAATCGCCAGTTGCTTTAATGTATTCAATAGTAACATATGGCAGCCATAATAAATCATCAGAAAATCTAGTTCTTATGCCGCTCATCACAATTGGATGCCACCAGTGCTGTACATCTCCTTCAACATACTGCCTTGATGCACTTCTTAATATCTGCTGTCTTGTAATATCAGCATCTAATATTCCTAATGATAATGAATCCTGCAGCTGATCCCTAAAGCCGTATGCTCCTCCTGACTGGTAAAATGCTGTTCTTGATAAGTATCTACAGCTATAAGTCTGATACATCAACCAGCCATTTAATAAATAATCCATAGATTTATCAGGTGTTCTTACCTTAATTCTTCCAAGGAACTTATCCCAATATAGCTTTACATTATTTAGTTCCTGATTAACATTATCTATATTTGAATATTTAATTATAGCTTCCTTAATCTTATTTTTTTCTTCATAACATCCTAACACAACTACAAGTTCTTTCTTTTCGCCGGCTCTTAATGTTATTTTCCCTGCCACTGATAAACATGGATCAAATACTGCCCCAACATTATTTGATAGCTTATCATATTTTAAGGCGTTAGGATTCGACAAATCATTTCCTACACCGATAAACTCTTTTCTATCACCTGAAAAGCTTAAAGAACTGCAGCCGTTAATTGTTAGAAATGTTTTTAATTTTCCAAAGTAAGTATTAAAAGGATTTTGGCCACATACAAAGTTTTCTTCTATATCAGTATGTACCTGCTTACAACTTTTATAGCTATAAACTCCTAGTACTAATTGGCTGTAATAGAACAAAGTCAGTCCTTTATCCTCCGATGACTTGTTTTCAAGAGTAACCTTACATAACTTTATTTTCTCTCCCTTAGGACAAAAGTAAGTTGATTCACCACTTATATCCTGTGCAGTATGTTTAAAAGTTGAGTATCCGAAGCTATGTTCAATATCATATACTCCTCCATCCCTTACAGGCTGTGGAGTGATACTGAAGTACATTCTTGAACCATCATCTCTTATATATAAAGCTTCACTTAATGGATCTACTACCCAATCATTACTCCAAGGCGTAAGTTTATTTTCCCTACTATTGCCACACCAGGTATATGATGAACCCACCTCGGAAATGTGAAAGCCAAAATCCTCATTAGAAATGACATTTATCCATGGCGCTGGTGTATTTAAAAAATTGTTTAGCCTTATACTATAGCTTCCTGAACCTCTTTTAAATCCACCGTATCCATTGAAGAAGTTTAATTCTTCAGTGACTTTTAAGTCATTTCCTATTATTGTTTTTCCCCTTAAATTGTCCACATTATACTCTTCTTTTTCATTTTTATTTATATTTTCATTTTTTTCATTATTATGGACTATATTTAAATATAGTTTTTCTTTTATATCTTCTAATTCCTTATGCCTGATAAATATATTTTGCTTTTCACTGCTTGCTTCTTCTAGCTGGGCAATTAAATTTCCCTTTGATGAATTTATATATAATGCAGCTATTCCCATTAGGAATTCTAATATATCCAAAGACATAGTTGCCTTATTATGAAGATATATACCACCTTTTTTATTCATACTATCTTTGCTTAAGGAAGAATTTATCGTTGAAATAATTCTTTTCTGCATTGGCTCTTCATAAGATACTGCTTCCTCATTATAAATAATCAAGTCAGTAGTCAATCCCAATGCATCCCAATAATAATGCATATTCAGCATCTGCCTTAAAAGAGCTATATCTTCATCACTTTTAATAATAAGCAGAACTATAGGAAGGTCTCCTGAGATTCCAAAACTCCATAAATCCTCCTGATGGAATTTTATATTTTTAATATATTGCTCTCTATTTTCCCTTCCTTTATTGATAAACAAAATATAGCTTGCTAATTCCTGATATAAATTAGCCTGAACAGATTTTATTCCTATATACTCTAATTCTAAAGATGTTGAATAACTAAACTCACCCTCTACCCTTTGTAATAATTTAATGCTGCTATATTTTTTTGATAAATCTAATGCATCTATTTTATTTGCTGTCATGCCTGTTATAAAATATATTTCCCTTGTTTCATGTGGCTCAAGCTTAATGCTGGCTCTTAGTGAAAATATAGGGTCTAGTACTGTCCCCTCGGTATTATCTAATGGGGTATCATTATCCATAACTCTTGGATCCTTTAAACTTCTATCACGGCCTATAAAGTTCACCCGGGAGGTTTCATATGATATTGGTCCTTCTAACCCTCCATCAACTACAACCTTATGAAAAGCCCATGGTGATAAGTCTTTCTTAGACCTCGCTCTCCTATTGGCCAACAATGTATCTTCCTCATATTTTGTACTGATAAATAAATTTGAAAAGCTTGGATGAACAATATCAGCTTCAAAAGTAGTTAGTGTTACCTCCATATAGCTGGTAACTTCCACAATCCTTTTCTTATCCCCATTATTTTTTAAACTAATTTTCCTTATTTCAACATTATCTTCTGATGAAATAACTATTTCATAATTGCTTTCAATGCTGCCATTAATCTTATGAAATAAACACTTATCTAAAGAAAATATCTCATATTCATCATCGCAAGTCTTCTTTGCTGGTTCATAAGCTGCACTCCAATATTCATTAGAATTTAAATTCTTGATATAAAAAAACATACCATGAGAATCAGTTGTACTATCACCTTTCCATCTATAAAGCATTTTAAACTTATCTTTTGAATATCCTGTTCCTAAATCAGTTATCATTAATGAATAGCTTCCATTGGACAATAAACAAGTCTTTAAATCGTCGCTATGAGCTGAAATAACTCTTGGAATAAAGTTTTCTTTTTGAACTGTTATTTTCTTCTCTGAAATATCAACAATTCTCTCAAAAGTAATTCTTTCTGGAATCTTTTCTTGCAAAAGGAGCTCTGCTGACTTTATTTCAGGTATACTATGAAATATTTCCTTAAGTATATTATTGTTTAAATAATTATCTAAAGCCATTAGCGACATACCTAAATGATGGACCATATATGACTGCACCAGCTGATATTTTTCAACGCCTTTTGAAAAATCTATTGCTTCCATAAATCCATATCTTCCATAGGCACCATAAGATTTAATTTTCTGTAAATTCTCTATGGCTTTTTCGCCCTCATAGGGCAACGTCATAATAGTTGAATATGGCGAAACTACTAGCTCATCCTCAAGACCACTTTTTAACCCTACTCCAGGAACACCAAAAGCCTTATACTGATAATTTTTATCTAAATCAAAATGATAATATGATGATTCAGATATTCCCCATGGTACTCCCTTCTGCTTGGCATAGTGAATTTGAGATTTTATTACTGAATCATAAGTTAAATCCCATATGGTATTCTTATAAGATTTCATAATTTGATAAGGCATAAAATATTCAAACATAGTGCCGCTCCATGATGCTAATGTCTTATAGCCAAATGATTTAGCCATGTTCCTGCTTAACTTATACCAATGGTCCTTTGGCACTTCACCCCTTGCTATGGCGATAAATGATATAGCCCTTGCCTCTGAAGCCAGTAAATCATAATATGATTCTCCTAGAGAATCTTCCTCATAATTATAGCCAATAGCAAATAATCCTCTTTTTTCGTTATATAAAAATTTAAAATCCATTTCTAAAATAAGCTTATTTATTTTTTCAATAAGCTTATCTATTCTAGCTGCAAAATCCTTTAGACATTTAAGTCTGCATTCCGCCAATTCCTTATCATCTTCGTTTTCACCGTATGCTTCCATAAAATTAATTATTTCATTTAATGATAGAACTGATTTATTATTTAATAAATTAATTAATATGTTATCTATGCCTTCGAAAATATAAAGATAAAAATTAATTTTTTCTTTAATGCTATTCTGCTGCTTCACCAGCCAGTATCTGCTTTCTTGGTTTAAATCACTATTTTCACCTTCTGCAATAGCTTTATTGATTAATTCCAGCTGCTGATCTAATATCTCTTTATAATCCTTCATTATTATTTTATTAATATTACTATTTATTTTAAGACCAGTATCATTTAAGATTTCATAGGTATCCTCTAAACTAGTTATTTCTTCTTTCCTAATTATTGGCTCATTTTTTATATTTTCAAGTTCCTTTTTTATTATCATCAAATAGCCTAATAAATTTCCTGAATCTACAGTAGAAATATATCTTGGCCATAATGTCTTACAGGAAGTCGTATCATACCAATTATAAAAATGCCCCCTATATTTATCTAACTTTTCCATAGAATACAAAGTATTTTCTAACCTATCTATTAAGGTACCTAAAGTAATATATGACATATGATATGCTATCAAGTCAGAAATAAGTGCCATTCCCATATTAGTAGGTGAAGTCCTGTGTGCCTCTCCCCTATAAGGATTCTCTTGATAGTTATCTGGTGCAAGATAGTTATTTTCTTTATTTACAAAGTCCTCATAATAAGCCCAGATCCTTCTTGCTAGCATTCTTAAAAAATTATTACTGCCTTTCTCAATTTCTTTTTCTTTTATCTTTATTGTTTTCGATATGTTATAAGCTATCAAAGGTGAAGTGGCCCATAAAACTACTACAGGCAGATTTATCAAACCTATTGTATAGCTCCTTGAAAATGAAATTACTGCAACAACTAATGCAATTACTGGTGAAATCCACATCCTGATGTAATATTGTCCTTGAGAATTTTTGACTCCTTTTTCTGCTTCTTCTGAAGGTATCCACTGCAGTAAATGCTTATGTGAAACTAACAGCCGATATAAGGTCCTGCATATTGCATCTATCATTAAATATGCTTGATATGGTAAGAAGCTCAAGATTAATACAACCTGTTTAAAGCTTTTAAATGTACCATAAATTCTATTTTTAGGCGTTACTACAAAATCAATTATGGTAAAGATAATAGGCAATATTCCCACTAAACATAACATGATAATAATTCGTGCCATATTTTTATAAGCTGCCAAAGCTATTAAATATGCCAGCAATAAACTTGGCGCCAATAAACTTCTTCTTAAGTTATCAAAAAATTTCCACCTAGACAATACTGAAATTTTTTTATTAAATATCCATTCTACTACTTGCCAATCTCCTCTGGTCCACCTATGCAGCCTTTGACAACTTGCTTCATAGGTAGAAGGATACCCCTCTATAACTTCAATATCTGATACTAAAGCACACCTAGCCAATGCCCCCTCTAACAAATCATGAGAAAGGATCTTATTTCTAGGTATTTGACCATTTACAATATTATAGAAGATATCAATATCTAATATTCCTTTACCGATATATATACCTTCATTAAACATATCTTGATATAAATCAAAAGTAGCCGTAGAGTACCCATCTACTCCTGCATTCCCAGCAAAAATTTCCGAGAACTTTGTTTTATATTTATCCTTCAGCTTAACCCCAACCTTAGGCTGC
>CAKVNP010000101.1 GCA_934777095.1 uncultured Clostridium sp.
CATTAATACACTAACTGCTAAACAAATTAATCCAATTACTAAAGCTAAAGGATTAAAGCCTGTACCAAAGAATGGTGCTAATGGTCCTGGTGTTGTCCAAGGCACTGAATAAGCTATTGGAGGTATGATCTTAAGTACTTTTATTGCTACATATCCAATTGTTTCGTTTACTAATGGTGTTAAAATAAATGGTACCATATATATTGGGTTTAATACTATTGGTAATCCAAAGATAACCATTTCATTTATATTAAATAACCCTGGTGCTAAAGATAATTTTGCAATACTTTTGTGTTCTTTAGCTTTACTAAATAAGAATATAGCAATAATTAATCCTAATGTTGCTCCTGATCCACCATATGCTCCAAATCCATCATATAAACAGTTAAATGTTACTGGATAAGGTGCTCCCCATGCAGTACCATTTGCTGCAGCAAATGAAAGATTGGCATTAGTTGCTTCTGCAAACATAGTATCACGTACAGCAGCAATAGTATTTGGTCCGTGAATTCCCATTACCCATAGAGTTTGAGAAATAAGTGTTAATACTAATACAGAACCAACATTTTGTCCTAATTTTGTTAATGGTGTTTGAATCACTTCATAAACTAATTCATGTAATCCACCTGGTGCAACCTTCTTAATAAAGAAGTTTATAATTGAAAATGAAACAGTAACTATAATTATAGGTAATAATAACTTAAATGTTCTTGCAACTGCTGGTGGTACTTGTTCTGGCATCTTAATTTCTAACTTTTTGGACTTTGATAAAACAGACATAAGCTCACCAACTATTAATCCTACGATGATAGCTACAAATAGACCTTGTGCTCCCATAAATTTAGTAGTTAAATAATTTACTCCATCTACATTTACATAGTCTGAATAAATTATAAAGTAAACTGATACTGCTGTTAAACCTGATAATAAATCATCTGATTTAAGCTGTTTTGCTAAGTTTCTAGCAATTAAGAATACAACTAATATTGCTAATATATCTGTTGATCCCTTTAATACAGGACTAAAAATAGCTTGTAATTCACCTATATTAGGAAATACTCTATCTAATTTTAAAATTTTACAAAGGAATCCATCCGGTGATAATAGAACAAAGTTAAGTAATACCATTAAAGATCCTGCCATTGTTAATGGGAACGTTAAGATAAATGCATCTCTTACTGCACAAATATGTCTCTGTGCATTTAATTTACTTGCCAAAGGAACTAATATTTTTTCACCATTACTATTTATTACTTCTTTATACCAATAGAAACTCTTTTTCTTTATTCTTCTTAAATCTTTTTCATCATTTTCGTCTCTATCAACATATACAAATCCATATCTTTTTTGATATCCATTTAACCAACTTAATAAATCAGTAAATGACCATGTACAATATCCGATAAGTTCTACGCCATCAGTTATTGCTTCTCTACATGCTTCAACGTGATTTCTTAGATAATCAATTCTATAATCATCATTAACTACATCGTTAGCTTCAAGCTTATCAAATTCACCTAATCCATTTTCAGTAATTAATATTGGTAAACCATATCTACTTGTTAATCTTCTAAGGCCTACTCTTAAACCTGTAGGATCAATATTCCAATCCCAATTTGTAGTTTCTAAATATGGATTCTTTACATTTTTATATATTCCAGGGATACCACTTTCTTTTGTTGTTCCCTTCTTACCACTATTATTCATACCCTCAGCTGCACCTACACCATCTAATGGGTTCATTGCTACAGTTGCTGTTTGATAATAATTAATTCCAATAAAATCAGGTTTTACTCTTCCTAATAATTCAAGATCTCCATCTTCAATAATTGGCGCTACTCCTAATTTTTCATAATATTTCAAGGCAAATGATGGATATGTTCCTTTACAATAAACATCAAGCCACCAATTACAATTTAAATCTTCAGCATCTTCTGCTGCTAATATATCTTGTGGATTACAGCTATATGCATATGTTGGTCCAAATGCAAAGCTTGGCCCAATCATTCCATTTGGTACATACTTTCTAAAAGATTCAATTACAGTTGCATTAGCTAAATTAGCAATGTGATTTGCTTGTAACATTCTCTTTTGGTCTTTAACACCTGGTGGATGTAAAGCTGTTAAATATCCTAAAGTTAAAAATACATTTTGTTCATTTAATGAAACCCAATATTTAACCTTTTGTCCAAATCTCTTAAATAGTGTTATACAATAATTGTTAAAATCATTTATTATTTCTCTTGATTCCTAACCGCCATATAAATCTTGTAAGTGCTGTGGTAAATCCCAGTGATATAAAGTAATTATTGGTTTTATATCATACTTTAATAATTCATCTATTAAGTTTTCATAAAACTTTAGACCTTCTTCATTTACTTTTCCTCTACCATTTGGATATATACGAGTCCATGCAATAGAAAATCTATACGCCTTTAATCCCATTTCAGCCATTAAAGCTACGTCTTCTTTATATCTATTGTAATGATCTACTGCTACATCTCCATTTGTATTTTTATATGTTGTACCAGGCTTTTTAGTATATATATCCCATATACTTTCACCCTTGCCATCTTGATCCCAGGCACCCTCAACTTGATATGCCGCTGATGCTGCCCCCATAAGAAATCATCTCTAAACTTATCTAACTTCTCATATATCATTTTCTCATCTCCCTTTGTATCTTATGAAACTAGTATAACTTATAATTAACACAAAAGTAATCATTTACACAACTAAAAAAACATGTCACATCTTTTATAATTTACTCCAAAAATAAAACATCTTGTTTTTTATTAGTTCAAAATATACTTTTAAATTGTATATTGGTTATATAGCTTCTTACCAATCCTCTCTATCATATATAAGACCGGCAGCTGTGTAGTTATATCGCTATAATTAGCTTTAACCTGCTGAACATAATAAGGCAGATTTAAATTAGATATTTTAGCTATAGTACAATTTTCAGTATTAGTTATACTTGCGATTATACATCCCTCTTGTTTAAATCTTATAATATTTTCTACAGTGGTTTCTGTTTCTCCTGATACTGATAAAGCAATTACTAAACATTCATCATTACATTTGAAATTTTTAGAAAAAAAAGGATCATCAATATGCACTGCAAATTTTCCTATTGCAGAAAAATATCGCGCAGCATATTTGCATAATATACCAGAAGAGCCAACCCCAACAAATATAATAGTATTAGAGGTTTCTACTAATTCACAAAGTTTTTCTAAACGCTCATCTAAATGACTATTTTCGATATTCTTCAAAAAATTAATTATTTCGGAAGTATCATCACTAACCTTTTTAATATTATTTTCTTCGATATACATTTTAAATTTTAATTTAAATTCCGAAAATCCATCACAATTTAACTTCTTACAAAATCTTAAGATAGTAGTAGTAGATACATGCGCCTCTGCTGCTAATTCTCGTATTCTCATATATATTACTTTTTTACTATTATTCATTATATATTCGTATAAAGATAGTTCTAAATTATTTAAGCTTTGTATAACCTCATAACTAAACATTTTTCACCTCATCCAATGTTAAATACTAAACTTTATATTTAATTATTAGCACACTATTTATGCAATTTCAGCATTTATTATTGCTCCTAATATATTTGCATCATTATTATATTTACACTTCTCTATTTGTGTAGTAATAAAGTCTGCTTCAAAGTATTTAATACAAGTTTCCCTATAAGCTTCTTTTACCTTAGTAATAAACCATTGTTCTTCTGATATTCCTCCACCTATGCATATAATTTCAGGATTATATAAAACAATGCTGACAACTTTGTGTTTTGAGCATTTCCTATTTTAAACTCACACAATCCTGCAGACTTGGCATCATTTATTGATGCTACTTTTTTGTTAGTTCTTTTACTTATTTCATAGTTTATATTAGTTCCATACATTATTTGTACATTTGGTGCTGCATAAGATTTAACCTCTGATTCCTCACTAATAAGGCCTGGTGCACTTACACCAATTCTATCTATTTCATCAATATTATCTATCTGCTCGCATATATAATCATAAAATTCATCTTTTGTATCAAATTTAATAGTTTTAACTTTCCATTTTTCTTTTATATTATATTCCTTATCTACTAATGCATATTTGATATAAGTTCCACCTATATCTATGCCTAAATTATATTTACTCATAAATTTACTCCTTACTTTTTATAATTCTTTATATCTATCTATAAATACATGTTTATGAATACGTGTTTATAAATGGATACAATTCACACTTATTACAAACCTTTACATGTTTGACGCAAAGTCAACTTAACTGGAACTTCATAATATGCAGAAACATTAATATCTTTTTCAATGGAAGAAATAAGTGAATTTACAGTTATTTCTGCCATTTCTGCAAGCTCCATTTTTATTGTTGTTAATGGCGTATCTAAGTATTTACATTCTTCAATATCGTCAAACCCTATTACAGATATATCATCTGGTACCCTTAGTCCTAACTCTTTAATTGCTCTTATTGCACCTATTGCTATCTTATCATTAGAAGCAAAAATAGCCGTTACATTTGTATTTTTTAATAATAATTTTTTAGCTGCTTTATATCCCTCTTCTTCAAGAAACTTAGAATTAATAATTAACTCTTTATTTATAGGAATATTGAAATCTTCTAAAGCCTTTTTATATCCCCTAATTCTTTCTATTGCTGAATACTTTTCTAAGTCTCCAGTAATATGTGCAATATTTTTATGATTTAAATTAATTAAATACTTTGTTGCATTATATGCACCATTAAAATTATCTGAATTTACAATGATACATTTGCTATTAGTCTCGTACAGCCTTACATCTTGATCAATTAAGGCAACTTTATATCCATCATCAATCAATTTATCAACTACTGGTTCCCTACTATTTTCACCAATTAATATGCCTCCAGAAATTGTTTTATTACAAAAACACTCTCTAATTTCATCATATCTTGCTGCATTATGTATAATATGCACAAGAACTTTGTATCCTTTTTCACTGGCAGCTTCAATTACAGAACTAGTAAATTCCAAATAATATGGACTTTTCGTAATTCTATTTTTAATTGTGTTTTTATTATCTACTATATCAACAATAAAAAGGCCAATAATTCTATTTTTATATCCTGCAAGCGTTCTAGCAGGTGCATGTGGAACATAATTATATTCTCTTATTACCTTTAAAACCTTTTCTCTAGTTTCCTCTGGGACATTAGGATAGTTATTCACAACTCTAGATACAGTACTTCTTGAAACACCTGCTATTTTAGCGATATCATTACTATTCATCCTTTTCTCCTTCAATTTATTAAACACGCGTTTACAATACAAATAATTACTTTTCAATATTTTAATCGTTTACTTTGTAAATTTTTTCAAATAATCCGTTTTTTACTATGAGTATTACTATTCTATAATCGCTATTTCAGATTTTCCTATTAATTATCTTCTCTAAACTTCCCCTTTATATAGTATCATTACTCTTATAATAAGAAAGCTACGAAAATCATTAAACTAGCTGTTATAAGCTCATTTGATTTTTGTAGCTTTTATTATATATTAATCTATAAATGCATCTAATGCTTTTGAAGGTTTCCCATCACTTCGCCAGGCACTTAATTTATATTGGCTCCAGTTAAATGCTCCTTCAGGCTCCCAATAAAACACACCTAATCCTTTTCCTTCTGGAATTTCTCTTACTCTTTGTATTACTTCTTTTAACATATTATAAGTATCTTCTACCTCTGTATCTTCTCCCCCTATTTCGCAGACCATTACATCCTTGCCATATCGCTCTATATATTCATTTAGATTATTCATTAAATTTTCTATTGTTTCTTTGTAATTTTTTTGAACCCAATACGGATAATAAGATACACCAATTACATCATATTTCCCGCCATTAGCTTGATGTTGATCAAAGAACTGTATAAATCTATTTCTATCATCACCCTGATCAAGATGTATTATTACCTTTGTATTAGGAAATATATCCTTAACAGCATCATACCCACTATTTAAAAGCTGTGAAAGCTGGCTGAAATTTTCAGTCTTTCCTTCAGGCCATAACATTCCACCTGGTATTTCATTACCTACCTGTACCCATTCTGGATATATATCCTTTTCTTTTAATGCACTTAATACTTCCACAGTATGATTATAGACATCCTGAACTAATTCTTCAAAACTATGATCTTTCCATGCCGCAGGCTTAAATTGCTTTTCCGGATCTGCCCAATAATCACTATAATGGAAATCTATCATTAATTTAGAGCCCATATCTTTAGCACGCTTAGCCATTTCTACTACCTCTTCTTTACCACAGCGTCCATCTTTGGGATTAACCCATACTCTTAATCTGATAGAATCTATTCCATGACTTTGTAGTATCTTAAGACACTCTTCTTCTTCACCATTATCATTATAAAATTTATAACCTTCATCCTCCATCTGCTTAAGCCAGCCTACATCTGCACCTTTTGCAAAACATGTTTCTTTATTATTCTCATTCATATTTCTCTCTCCTAATTAAACCATGTATTATACTAAAATACTACCAGTTACTTAGGTGAAATTTTTCAGTAATTTTATTTAATTCTAGTAAAATATTATACTTTCATATTATTTTTTTAAATATCCACAGGAAGTATTATTATAAACTCACTGCCTAAGTCAACTTCACTATTTACATATATCTCTCCACCGTGAAGTGCTATAATCTGCTTAGTTATTGTAAGTCCAAGTCCACTTCCACCTTTTTGTTCAGAATTTTCATCTACAACTTGATTAAATCTATCAAATATTATTTTTTGATTCTTTTCACTAATTCCTATTCCATTATCTTTTATAATTATTTTTACTTTGTCAGCTAAGTCCTGTACTAATACCTCAATCAAACCACCTTTAGGTGTAAATTTAACAGCATTACTAACTAAATTTATAATACATCTTTCTATATCAAATTTATCACATCTAATTTGCTTTTCTTCTACGTCAGTATCAAAAATTAATTCAAGACCATTTTCCTCTATATAATCTTTCATATCAAGAACTGTTTCTTCTACCAAATAAACTATATTCACACTTTGTTTATTTAATATATAGTTATTATTTTCAATTTTTGTATAGTCAATTAAATTATTTATCAGACTTAATAATCTATTGCAATTATTATTCATTATATCCATATAATGAGAAAGCTTTTCATTAGGTATAACTTTATCATTATTAATAAATGATTTTATTAACTGATTTATACTGCTCAATATATTTAAAGGAGTTCTAAGC
>CAKVNP010000102.1 GCA_934777095.1 uncultured Clostridium sp.
TATGTTAAGTATTTTTAAATTATATTTTAGTAAACTAAAAAAATACGATAAATAATTAATGTTTTATATCGTCACTTATACAAGATTTAATCTGCTCAATCATACCTTCGGCATCGCTGAAGTATTCGCATAAGCTGTTAACATATCCTAAATAAGTTTCATAATATTCATCTATAGCAAGAAGCTTTTCTATTAATGGTCTATTAGAGATATCAACATTGTAAACTGGTGAAGTAACATCAACGGTAACACTGGCACCATTATCTTCAGTGAAGCCACCGATAGACATGTTATAATCCCAGGCAATATAAGAGAATTTACCATCTTCATAAAGTAAATAGTAGTTATGTGCCTTAGAACCACTGTAGCTATCGTAATTTCCCATTACAGTATTTACTGCTATAGCTTTAAGAATGCTATCAATGTCAAGAATTTCTGCAAGTTCATCTTTGTTATCAGAAGTAGTATTATTTAATACAGTAATAAGTTCTTTGATATGTTCATTATCTTCATCATCACCATATTTTAAGTCAAAACCACTGCCATCATCACTAGTAGTTAATGTACAGCTTTCTGATTCAGCTTTATATAAATTTACCTCATCTCCATTAGAATTACGTTCTACAAAGCTATCATCATAAGCTTCTATACAAAGGTATAAGCCATATAATTCTCCATTGATATAAAGCTTAGTATAGTTTGCAAAGGGAGTGATACCATCAAGGTAAGCCATTGCAGAATAAGTTAGGTATTCCCTCATATAAGAAGGGTCTGCAAAAGAAGCATTTAAAACTAAATCATCAAGACCATTTAAACTTTGTCCATCAACGTATTTGTCCATTTTCACGCGGAAGCCATATCTATTAGAATCACTTTGAGCAACGCTGGTTAAGGAACTAAAGCCTTTAGTCCTAAAACCTACATTTTCTATTTTCTGGCCATTATAAGTTATAGTAGCACTATGATATTCTTCTGCGGTAGGATTATCTAAAATAGCCTGCCAATCATCATCGTTAATTTCAATATATACATCAGATACTTCCTTTTCTGCAAAGGTCTTACCATAGTAATTAGTATCATCTGATAAGCCAAAGTTACTTAAAGTATTAGTTGTATAATTTTCACTTGCAGAAGAGGTAGTAGAATTTTTATTTGAAGTATTTGCACTACAGCCAGCAAATGAAATGCTAAGTGTAGCAATAATTAATAATATGCTTATTTTTTTCATTTTGTAATCAATTCCTCTCATAAATAATTAATAATATTATTAGTTGAATATTTTTCTTTTTTTGTATTAACTCAACATAAATTATATTTTCTTAATATGTATTCTTTTTGCAGTTAATATGAAGATAAGATGAAATAGCTTTTTCATCTAGCTAAAAAGGCATATATCTTATAACAAGATATATGCCTTTAATATTTTTATAGTGGATGAAAATCTGAAGGAACAGGAGCGACAATTCCTATAAATATAAAATCTTCATTGCCGGTATTAAGCATGCCATGATGCTGGTTTTTAGCGGAAACTATAATATCACCTTTAGAAATCTGTACTTCTTTGCCTGCTTCAGGGTAGAATATGCCAGTTCCCTGCATGCAAATCCAAATATCATCGGAAGTGCTGTGCATATGGGAAGGAACCTTTTGATTGGGTTTTACCACCCAGACCACCCCACTTGTACAATCAGTAGAATAAAAAGGTGTTTTCTTAGCAGCTATGTCATCACCCATAGCAATTTCAGAAAGTTTATATATTCTATTTTCCATAAATTATGACTCCTTTAAAAGTTTTATTATTATGTTGCGTAAAGGGACAAAAAATATACATTTAAGTTATAATTTAAGGAGATATTGAGAAATAGGGGGAGAGTATTTTGGAAGAAAGATATATTACATTCTATCTGCGAATCAATAAAAGGAAAAAATCCTATCCTAAATGTCCATTACATTCCTAGTAAGATATAATGAGGGGATAAGTAATAACTATATTACTGCTGAGGAGGTTTTAAGAGAGCAGATAATTAAAGGTGAAAAGTTATGCAGATGGTTAAAGGAAAATGAGGATGAAATAAAAAACATTTTTCTTTTAAAATAAATCTTAGTCATTTCTCAGGATAAGTGAATATTATAATTCCGTAAATACTTATGAAAAACTGGTTTGATTTTGAAAGGATAAAATATGTCAATAGATATTTATGAAATAGAAAGAAATTTGCGAGGGAAAAAATATAAGTATCTGGGTAAAGGATCATCAAGAAGAGTTTTTGATATGAGAAATGGCTATGTCTTAAAAGTTGCCATAAATGATGCTGGCATAGCTCAAAATAAGGCTGAATACCATATTTATCATAGTGATGAAACAGGGATATTTGCGGAAGTTATTGATGAACTTAAAGAATATAAATATTTAATAATGAAAAAAGCAAGAAAAATAAAAGAGTTCAAAAGTGTCCTAAAATATTTTGGCGTTAGTAATAAAGATAGCTTAAAAAATTTAGACGTAATAAAGAATATTATCAGCAGATATGATTTAGTGTGGAAAGAGTTTAAAAAAGAAACAAGCTGGGGAATAGTTGATGAAAAAGTAGTAATAATAGATTATGGTTTTACCAATGATATAAAGCATAAGTATTACTAGACATAAAATGACAAGATAAATGAAAATAAGTATAATATATTTAGATTATATTTGAGTAGAGAGAGGGATTGAAATGGGTAATAGAAAAGAAAAAGCAGCAGAATTACATGCAAATAGGCATACCTGTTCTCAGGCAGTAGCCTGCGCTTTTTGTGATTTAGCTGATGTAGATGCAGAAGAAATGAAAAAAATCGTATTAAAATATAGTGGTGGTAGATATAAGGTATGTGGAGCAGTAATGGGAGCTTATACTATAGTAAACTATCTGAATGGAAATAGAAATCCTGAAAATTCTGCAGAGTGGCAGGAAAATGATGAAGAACTATTAAAAGAAATTGAAAAAAGATTTATCGAAAAAAACGGTTCAGTAATTTGTAGAGAGCTTAAAGGATTGGATACGGGGAAAGTGCTTAGACCGTGTAGGGGCTGTGTGGAAGATGCAGCAGAAATCCTGGAAGAAATTCTTAGTGAGAATAAGTAGTTTATAATGATGAATTATGAATTATGAATGATGAATTAAGGTGAAGATTCCTCTAGCGAGGAATCTTTTTTTTGAGTTGATAATAGAAAATCTTAACGATATTTAAGAGTTTCGGTTGCTTTTATACTTAATTCAGGCCAGACCTTAACTAGCATTGTTAGATAGCAGGCAAGTCCTCCTATGAAGTTTGAAATAGGTTCAGCTAAGAATACGCCTTTAACTCCTAAGCCAAATGTTTTTGGAAGAATTATAGTTAATGGTACTACAATAATTATTTTTCTTAATAAGGAGAAAAAGATAGCCATTTTTGATTTTCCTAATGCTACATAGGTTGCTTGTCCAGCGAATTGCAGTGACATCATAAAGAAACCAAAGAAATAAATATGCATCGCAGGAACGCCATATTTAATAAGGTCAGTCTGCGAATTAAATATTTTAATGAAAAATGCAGGGAATAAGCTAATAATAAGCCAAATTATCACTGTATATATAATACAGGAAATAGAAGTAAACTTAATTGCAGATTTTACTCTTTCATATTTTTTAGCTCCGTAATTAAAGCCTAATATTGGCTGAGATCCATTAGTTAATCCGTGAACAGGCATAGTAACAATTTCTCTTATTGAATTAAGCACTGTCATAATACCTACATATAAATCTCCACCATATGATTGAAGGCTTATATTACATACTATCTGCACAATACTTGTGGTAGCAGCCATGATAAAGCTTGATAAACCTAAAGAGATTATTTTTTTTAAATAAAAGAAATTAATTTTAAAATATTTCATTTTTAATTTTAAAAGAGTATTTTTGCCAGTTAAAAATTTCATGACCCAAAAAGCAGATAAAAACTGAGAGATAACTGTAGCTAATGCAGCACCTTTAACACCAAGATGA
Source organism: uncultured Clostridium sp. (assembly GCA_934777095.1). Classification (GTDB taxonomy): domain Bacteria; phylum Bacillota; class Clostridia; order Clostridiales; family Clostridiaceae; genus Clostridium. The sequence goes on from CAKVNP010000102.1 coordinate 4,023, forward strand.
AAGATAAATATAAAAATGGGATCTAAAATAATATTAGTTACAGCTCCTAAAAGTATAGTCATCATACCAACACGGCCAAATCCCTGGCAGTTAATAAAGCTATTCATTCCAAGACTGATCATTACAAAAAGGCTGCCTAAAAGGTAAATAGTTAGATATTCATCGGCATAGCCAATAGTCTTATTACTGGCACCTAATAATAAAAGAAGAGGTCTTTTAAAAAGTAAGCCAAAGATTATAAGCATAATACCGGTGAATATTAATAGAATAAAGGAATTTCCCATAATTTCTTCAGCAGCAGCTTTATTGTCTTTTCCCCTTTCAATTGAGCATAAAGGGGCACCGCCCATACCGAAAAGATTTGCAAATGCCATGATTATCGTTATGAGAGGAAAGGTAATACCTACACCAGTAAGTGCTAGTGAAGAAGCACCGGGAATTCTTCCAATATACATTCGGTCTACTATGTTATATAAAATATTAATAAGCTGAGCAAAAGTCATAGGTAATGCTAGCTTTAGAATTGCTTTTGAAATGCTTCCTTGAGAAAAATCATTTTTCTTCGTCATATTTATTGCCTCCAGTATACATTAATTACTATTATAGTACTAATAATTTGAAAATGCTGTCAAATATATATGGGATAACACGTATATTATTTATAGAAATAATTGCTTTTTTATAAACAATTATGGAGATAACTGAATATTATAATTATGTAACTAACAATAGAAAAAACAATTTTTATTTAGGAAGGTGCTAAATATGATTGTAGATATATTTGAAATAGAAGAAGATATAAAGAACAAAAAATATAGATATATTGGACAAGGTTCTTCAAGAAAAGTGTTTGATATGAGAAATGGTTATGTAGTAAAGATAGCTAGGAATAATGCAGGAATAGCGCAAAATAAAGCTGAATATAAAATTTATAATAGAGATGATAGTAAAATTTTTGCAAAAGTACTAGGCGTTTCAGAGGATTATAGATATCTCATTATGGAAAAAGCTAAAGCTATTAGAGACTATAATATTATTCTTGAATATTTTGATGTTAATTATAAAGGTGATTTAAAAAGTGTAGATATTATAGTAAAAATTATGAATAAATATAGCTTATTGTGGGGAGATATAAAAAAGAAGAGCAGTTGGGGAATAATTGGCGATAGATTAGTTATGATAGATTATGGTTTTACCTATAATATAAAGAAACAATATTACCAATAAATTTATATAAAAAAGTATTTGACAAAAATTTGAAAACAATATATTATATGTATAAAGTTAAAAGCAATGATGAGGAAGAGTAATTATAATCTGAAAATAAAGAGAGGAAATGATGGTGAGAATTTTCCATGAAGGATATAATGAAGGTAGCCTTGGAGCATTAAACCCAACAAGTAAAATCAATAAATTGATAATGATAAATAATTTAATTATTAGATTTTATTTAAGTAGGCTTTAACGGAAATTCCCACCGTTAAAAGGGAAGTAGTATCGGCACAAAGGATGCCCGTACTATATTGAGTGTGTATGAAAATACAAATTTAGGTGGTACCGCGAATGTTTAACCTTCGTCCTATTAATATAGGATGAAGGTTTTTTTATATCCATTTAATGAGCAGTAAATGGAAAAGCATATCTTAAAGAATCACCAGTTTTATGGTGTACTACCTGTCAGACATCTATTGCACAGGCAGAACTAGAATCAATTGATCTTGAGACGACCTTTAATTATCTGCCTTTTATGGTACAAGGTAAGAAACTGATTGTAGCAACCACCAGGCCAGAATTGTTATTTGGCTGTGTATGCCTTTTTGTAAATCCAGATGATAGCAGGTATACAGAGTATATTGGAAAGAAAGCTATAGTACCATTGTATAATTATGAAATCCCTATATTAGCAGATGAAAAGGTAGATATTGAGAAAGGTACTGGCGTTGTAATGTGTGCAACTTTTGGAGATACCACCGATGTTGAATGGTATGAAAAATATAAATTGCCATATAGGAAAGTAATTGAGATAGATGGAACAATTTCTAAGGATACGCCAATTATTGCTGGGCTTAAAGTTAAAGAAGCGAGAGAAAAAATAATAGAGTGCTTAAAGGAGAATAATCTGCTGATTAAAAGTGAAAACATTATTCATACTGTTTCAGTTCATGATAGATGTAGCAATCCAATTGAAATAATTTGTTCTAAGCAGTGGTATATTGATATATTAAGTGAAAAAGAAAGATATTTAAAAGCGGCAGATGAAATAAACTGGTATCCATCTTATATGAAAAATAAATATATATCATGGGTTGAAAATTTAAAATGGGATTGGTGCATTTCAAGGCAGAGGTATTTTGGAGTTCCTTTCCCAATCTGGTACTGCAAAAAGTGTGGAGAGCCTATATATGCAGCGGAAAGTCAATTGCCAGTAAATCCATTGGAAGATAAGCCAATAGGAACATGTAGCTGTGGATGTAAAGAATATATTGCAGAAAATGCAGTGTTTGATACTTGGGCAACTTCTTCATTGACTCCAATGATTAATGCTGGCTGGGGAACAAATAGAGATTATTCTGATAAGCTTATTCCTATGGGCATGAGGACACAAGCACATGAAATAATAAGGACCTGGGCATTTTATACTATAGTAAGAAGCCTTTATCATTTAGGCAGGCTTCCTTGGAAGGATATAATGATTAGTGGATTTGTATTAGCTAAAAGGGGAGAAAAAATAAGCAAATCTAAAAACAATGGTATTTTATCTCCTAGTGAATTAATTAAGAAACATTCTGCGGATTCCTTAAGATATTGGGCCGCTTCAACAAAGCTAGGAACAGATACAATGTTTTCAGAGGAAGACTTAAAATTATCTAAAAGGTTTTTAACTAAACTATGGAATGGCTCTAAGTTTGCAATAATGCAGCTTGATGATTATATAGGAGAAAAACCAGCTGAATTAATGATTATAGATCAATGGATTCTAAATAAGCTAGCTAAGGTAGAAGAGGTAGTTACAAAATATTTAGCTGCTTATGAAATAGGATTAGCAAAACAGGAGATAGATAAGTTTTTCTGGACAGATTTTTGTGACAACTATATAGAAATTACTAAGGATAGATTATATAAACCTGAAATTCATGGCCAGCAAGAAAGAAAATCTGCACAATATGCTTTATATCATGTTCTTTTAGAAATATTAAAAATGTATTCTATTTATGTACTTTATATTACAGAAGAAATTTATCAGAGTTTTTAT
>CAKVNP010000103.1 GCA_934777095.1 uncultured Clostridium sp.
GCCTATAAAGCCAGCTCCAATTACTGTAACTCTCTTTAATGAATCATCTTCCATTAGTGCTTTTACTTTATGTCCATCATCCATTGATTTTAAAGTAAGTACATTTTCATTATCAATTCCCTTTATTGGAGGAATTATGCTGGCAGCACCTGTTGCAATCATTAACTTATCATATTTATCTTCAAAAACAGTATTATCAGCAAGATTTTTAACCTTTAAAGATTTATCCTTAAAATCTACTTCGGTTACCTCATGCTTTATTAAAATATTAATACCTGCTTCTTTAAATTTCTCTGGTGTTCTTGCTATCATTTCATTTGAATCCTCAAAAAATCCACCAGTATAATATGGTAGCCCACAAGCTCCAAAAGAAACTATTTCACCCTTTTCATATACCACTACCTCATCCTTTGGACAAAGTCTTTTAAATTTTGCTGCTGCACTCATTCCTGCAGCAATTCCACCTATTATTACTACTTTCATTACTCAATCATCCTTTGTTTAAATAAAATTATTTTATGTCTATTCCTCCAAATATTGAAGTATATTTTACTTTTATCTTTGGTGCTCCTGCGATATTTTTATTTTCCCTATATGATAATCCTCCTAATATAGGTGTACCAGATAATGTTTCTACATTAACATCTGATGGTACATATATATCAACACCTGAAAAAATATTACTTATATCAAGTACAATATCATTAGTTATCTGAGCATCTCTTAAATCAATAACTATTCCAGAAAAAACACCTTCAACTTTAATTCCCTTTAAATTAGGATTAGTTAATTTAAAATCCCTACTACCAAAAATCACTGAAAAATTTGGATATTGGCTATTATCATATTCTGTTGAACTGGTATTATTATCTTCTGCTTTATACTCTGTTTTATATTCTGTGTCAAAAGTAATTTTTTCTTTATCGCTATCTTTATCATTTCTAAAAAAAGAAAAAATTATTGATAAACCTAAAGCAATAATTAAAATTGGAATAACTAACCTCCAAATAATTCTTGTATTTACAATGTCAAGACAATCTATTAATAATACTCCACCTATAATTACTAAAATAGATGGCCCCCAGGAAAATCCGTTTTTACAAATTGAAATAACACCTGGTACAATTAGAAACAAAGTCCACCATCCTGGAAAGAATAAATTAACATTCCACCAGTCTAATACATTACCTGAAAATACAACTCCTACTGCAACTATAACCAATCCCCATAACAACTTCGAATAATCTTTTCTCATAAATACACCCCTCTTATTTTTACATACTTGACTATATTATATCCCTTTAAGCCCAAAAAATATAGTATTTATCCATATGCTATAATTAAATAAAATACTATTTTAAAGGAGGAAATCATGAATTTATACGAAGAAACATTAACTGAAGAACTTGTATATAAAGGAGACTACTTAGATATTTTTCATACTGAAGTAAAACTTCCTAATGGAAAAAAGGGAGCAAGGGATATTATAAAACATCCGGGTGCATGTGCTATTATTCCTTTTTTAGATAATGAAAATGTAATCTTAATTGAACAATTTAGAAAACCTCTTGATAAAACAATACTTGAAATTCCTGCTGGAAAATTAAATAAAGCTGAAAATCCTCAAGAATGTGCCTTAAGAGAATTACAAGAAGAAACAGGCTATAAAGCAAATGAAATGATTTATCTAGGCAGTATTGCCCCTCAGCCTGGCTTCTGCGATGAAATAATCCATTTATTTAAAGCGTCCAGCTTAACAAAAGGCGAAAAACACGAAGATGAAGATGAATTTACCAAAGTAAAATCATTCCCATTATCAAAAGTAAAAGAAATGATAAGAGAAGGAGAAATAATAGATGGTAAAACCATCAGTATCATGGCCTTCCTCTAAACTATTGATTTACGGCAAAAAAGGGTAATTATTATCCCCTCTTTTTGCTCGTAAAATCCAGCCAGTTTATTATTAAGTTATGATTCTCTCTTCTCTTTCAATAATTTATCTAGATGATTAATTCTACTGATTATGAGAATTATCGGCTGGTAATTCTATGGTCATTTGTCCATTTTCTACGTTTATTATAGTAAGACTTGTATTATGAATTTCTGGTCCTTGCCAGATATCATTTATTTCTGAACCATTTACTATTTTATATATTGCTTTAATTGCTAATGCATGCGTTACCAGCAATACATTGCCTTCAGGATTATTTTCTATTATTATATCTAAACCCTTTTTAATTCTTTCAACAAATTGTGAAATAGTTTCTCCATCTATTGGCTCATACTTACCTGGATTATTCCATAAATTATTCACTACATCAGGATATTTTTCTTTTACTTCTGAATGGCTTGTCCCTTCCCAGCATCCAAAATGCATTTCTTTAAAATTATCTAATAAGATTATTTCATTACTTCTACCATCTACTATATACCTTGCTGTATCATATGCCCTGCCTAATGGACTTGAATATACAGCTACAAACTTACAATCCTTAAGCCTATTACCAAGGTTTTTAGCTTCTTGTATCCCCTTGCCGCTTAAATTTGAATTGGCCCATCCCTGCATTTTTCCTGCTATATTCCATTCGGTTTCTCCATGCCTCGTTAAATAAATTCTCATAAATTCTTAAATCCTTTCATATTTTTCTACATTTCAAATGCTTGATATATTGCTTTTGCTACCCCGTCATTGTAATTAGTATCTGTAATATATGTTGCTATTTCCTTAATTTCATCAACGGCATTAGCCATTGCAAAGGAATTTTTAAATTCAGTAAACATAGAATAGTCATTATAACTATCGCCTAAAACAATTACCTCATCCTTTTTTATACCTATTTTTTCTATTACTTTTGCTAAGATAATTCCCTTTTGTGCATCAATGCTATTTATTTCTATATTAGTAGGGAAAGTAGATGCCACAGATAATGATCCTAATCCGCTGATTTGTTCTTTTAATCTATTCATAAATTCAACACTATCATGGAATGCCATAATTTTATATATTTCAATTTTAGCATCCACTAATTCATTTATATCAGAAATATATTTAGGTTTTACCATTGCTAAATGGTTCTTTACTAATTCTATAATTTCCTCCCTGCTTTCATTAGGATTAAACTCACTTACTCGTTTAACATAATTTTTAAATGTTTCTTCCTCTGAGGCAGTTATGTATATACCATTACTAGCATAAATCTCCATTACTAAGTTATTGCTCTTCATAATTTCTGCTATTTTTTCTATCTTATCAAGATCTATAGCTATGCTTTCTAATATATTCCCATCTTTATCTCTATATTCAGCCCCGTTCATAACTATTGCTTCACAATTTAATTTATTTTCATCAATAAACGGTTTTACCATAGAATAGTCTCTTCCTGTAACTATTGTAAAATGCATTCCTCTTTCTTGCGCTTCCCTGATAGCTTTTAAATTTCCTTCTGATATTAAATGTTTATCATTTAATAAAGTACCATCCATATCTGATGCTATAAGTTTTATCATTTTCTCTTTCTCCTTTTAATTAACAATATATTAGTTATAATAATACTTCTTTTTTTACTACTTAAATCATAATATAATTATGTAACAAATTTCAATGAGGTAAAATTATGATAGATCAAAATTCTCTTTTTTCACTTATACTTTCCACACTTGCAGGATTATCTACAGTAATTGGTGCTATATTAATATTTTTTACCAAAACTAAAAATAATAAATTTCTTACCTTCTCATTAGGATTTTCAGCTGGTGTAATGATTTCTGTTTCATTTACAGACCTCTTTCCTACTGCAGAAGATGCAATATCAAAATATCATGGGAAAACAAATGGTGTACTATGGTCCATATTATTTCTGCTTATTGGAGCATTAATTGCCTTTTTAATAGATCATTTTATTCCTGATGAATCCGAAGGGCACTATGGTGAAATTGACCAAGCCACAGGGTTATTTAGAGTTGGTTTAGTATCTACCATAGCTTTGATGCTTCATAACTTCCCAGAAGGAATTGCTACTTTTGTATCTGGCTATCAAAACTCAGCACTTGGATTAACCGTTGCCTTTGCAATAGCCTTGCATAACATTCCTGAAGGAATTGCCATTGCTATGCCTATATATTATTCAACCAAAAGCAGGTATAAGGCTATAAAATATTCTTTTTTATCTGGTATGGCGGAGCCATTAGGTGCATTTTTATCTTTTCTATTTTTAAAGCCTTTTATTAATGAACTGATTTTAGGAATAATATTTGCCATAGTTGCTGGCATAATGCTATATATTTCCCTAGCAGAACTGTTTCCATCCTCTAGAAAATACGGTCAGATTAATTTATCCATTTTATCAATTTTTTTAGGTTTTGCTATCATGCCAATAAGCCATCTACTACTTTAATTTAACTAATTACTTCTTGTACTACTACTTAGATTATATACTTAATAATACCAAAAATAATTATTTATAGAAATTCACTTATATATCATAATATTTTATAGGTGGTGAATTTTATGAGCAATATATATTTAACAAATAGACTCAAGAGAGTATTAAATATAACTGAAGAATCACTTAAAGATACTGATGCAATTTTTCCTATAAATATTTTTCTAGCTTTACTCTTAGAAAATACAGGAACTCTAAAAAACTTAAATAATCAATATAACAAATATATTAACAATCTTTATGATTTATCAATAAACATAAATAAAAAAAAGATACAGAAACGTATTTATCACCCATTTTTCACACATTCAATTTCATCCACTACATTAGAAGTAATTAATAAAAGCCTTGTTATAATGAATTCAACAAATCAAATATATCTTAATGAAGGACATCTTCTAAAAGCCATTTTTTCCTCTGCAAATGAAATTAAGGACTTTTTCTCTCCTTCTGATATAGAGAATATTTTAAAAATTACTGCTTCACCAAAAGATCTTATTGTGGACTTAAATTTATATATACCTCTACATTATGATTTAAATGATTTCAAAATTAGTGCTGCCAGCAAAGAATTAGAGTACCCTATTTATAATTATGTTGGTAAAAAATTTAATTATAATTGGGCTGATACCCTGATAAACCTTTTTTATTTAGATAAAATACCTATCTATATCTGCACGCACAAAAATAATATTATAGGCTTTGCTGCCTATGATGCTTTTGGAAGCAGCTTTTTTGGACCAATGGGAGTTTCTGATGCTTTTAGAAATAAAAAAATTGGACATTCCCTTTTATCCATTTGCCTAGAAAATATGAAAAAGCGCGGGGACAGTTATTGTTTAATAAAGGATGCTGGTCCAATAGAGTTTTATGAAAGATGCTGTAATGCAAGACTTGTTTAATAACTTCACCTTTTTCTTGCATAAATTTCACATATTTTTTATACTAAATATATGTTAATTTATTACTATTATTAGTATAATCATATTAATAAAGTATTTAAAACGTATTAATTCTAATGTAATAGGAGTGCTGTGATATGGCTATATTTTTTTCTGTAGTATTATGTGGCTTAGTTTTTGCTATTGGTGAAATTATCTATGATATGATAACTGATACAATCATTCCATAACAAATAATATTACTTTTGATAGAATATTAATTTTATTTATTAATATTCTTTTTTTTGCATAAAATCAGAGTAAAACTTTTTTAATCGTATACAAATTTAATTAATAATAAAGAGTATCTCAATATTTACCATACTAAGATACTCTTTTAGTTTTTTTATTTAATTATTGCTTCCTTTTCAGCAATCTTAGCTTGTCCATAATATGCATTTTTCCCATGTTTTCTTAAGTAATGCTTATCTTGTAGTGCTTGTGGTATTGGTGTAACTTGACTATTTATTTCTTCAGTAAATAAAGCCATTTTTGCTACTTCTTCTAAAACTAGCGCATTTTGTACTGCTTTTGCTGCTGTTTCTCCCCATGAGAAGGGTCCATGACTTGAGATTATTATTCCAGGGACGCTTAAAGGTTCTATATTTCTTTCTTCAATAGTTTCAATAATAACTAATCCTGTATTTTTTTCATATTCATCTTTTATTTCTTTATCATTTAACCCTCTTGTACAAGGTACTGCCCCATAAAATGTATCTGCATGAGTTGTTCCATATGGAGGAATATCTCTCTTACTCTGTGCCCATGCTGTTGCATATGATGAATGAGTATGAACTACTCCACCTAACTTAGGATATTTTTTATACAATTCAATATGTGTTGGTGTATCTGATGATGGTCTTAAATTACCTTCGACAACATTTCCCTCTAAATCTACTACAACCATATCACTAACTTTCATTTCATCATAATTAACTCCACTAGGCTTAATAACCATAAGACCTGATTCTCTATCTATCCCACTTACATTTCCCCAGGTTAAAACAACTAGCTTATTTTTTACTAATTCTAAATTTGCTTTAAATACTTCCTCTTTTAATAACTCTAACATCTAATCCCTTCCCTTTTTAAATAAAAATATCATCAAATTCAGATAGCCATTTTTATAGTTTTCTCATCTTCTTTAAATCCTTCATTACATTATTTTCGCCTCTGCCAAAATAATCATGTAATCTCTCATAATGCCCATAAATTTTTGAATATACTTTAACGTTTTCAGGATTAGGAGTAATTATTTCATCTTTTAATTTAGGAATTATTTCTGCTGCTTCATGGATTGATCCAAATCCTCCGTTTTCCTTTCCTGCAGCAACTGCTCCAAACATCGCTGAACCAAGAGCTGGAGTTTGAGTTGATGCTGATATCCTAATTGGAAGGTTGGTTACATCAGAATAAATTTGTATCAACATCCTGTTTTTCTGTGGTAATCCTCCACAAGCATATAATTCATTTATTTCAATTCCATGTTCAACAAAATTATCTACTATCTTCTTATGGCCAAAAGCTGTAGCTTCAATTAATGCTCTGTATATTTCTTCAGGTTTAGTATTTAAATTTAATCCTAAGATTAAACCTGTTAAATCAGTATCTACAAGTATTGCCCTATTACCATTTAACCAATCTAAAGCTAAAAGTCCTGAATCTCCTGGATTCTGTTTTTCTGCTAGACTTGTTAAATATTGATGTATATTCATCTTAAGTTCCTTAGCCTTTTCAACATAGTTTTCTGGAACACAGTTATTAACGAACCAAGCAAATATATCTCCTACAGCAGATTGTCCTGCTTCATAGCCAAATAATCCTGGAATTATACCATCTTCAGCATATCCATAGATTCCTGGAACTTCTACTTCC
>CAKVNP010000104.1 GCA_934777095.1 uncultured Clostridium sp.
GTAAAGGTGAAGTAGAGGAATCTATTAAGCTAGCGGTTGAACTTGCAAAGTTAACGCAAAAACTTAATAGTGAAAAAAGAGGGTAAGTGGTCATGAAGGAGGTAGTTGATTAGTGGAAGAAAAAACAAAAGCAAATGTAGCTAAGTCAAAGGACAATCAAGACAGAAGCAGTAAAATGACAATTGTAAAGAATTTAATTGAAAAAGGTAGAAAAAATGGTACACTAACATATAAAGAAATTATGGACGAAATTGAACATATAGATTTAGGGCCTGAACAAATTGAAAAAATTTATGAAGTTTTAGAATCTATGGGAATAGAAGTCCAAGGCGATATAAATGAAGTTGGTGTGGTAGAAGAGGAAGAAGAATTAGACCTAACAATACCTGAAGGTGTGGCTATTGATGACCCAGTAAGAATGTATCTTAAGGAAATTGGTAAAGTTCCACTTCTTTCATCAGAAGATGAAATTGAACTTGCTAAACAAATAGAAGAAGGCAGCGTATATGCAAAGAAAAAACTTGCTGAAGCTAACCTTAGACTTGTTGTAAGTATTGCCAAGAGATATGTAGGAAGAGGAATGTTATTCTTAGATCTTATTCAAGAAGGAAATCTTGGATTAATCAAGGCAGTTGAAAAGTTTGATTATAGAAAAGGATATAAATTCTCTACTTATGCTACATGGTGGATTAGACAGGCAATAACAAGAGCTATTGCAGACCAGGCAAGAACTATCAGAATACCTGTTCATATGGTTGAAACTATTAATAAATTAATTAGAGTGCAAAGACAGCTATTACAAGAACTTGGAAGAGACCCATTCCCAGAAGAAATATCAAAAGTTATGGATTTACCAGTTGAAAAGGTAAGAGAAATCCAAAAAATAGCTCAAGAACCGGTATCGCTTGAAACTCCAATTGGTGAGGAAGAAGATTCACACTTAGGTGACTTTATTCCAGATGATGATGCACCAGCACCAGCTGAAGCAGCAGCATTTACAATGCTGAAGGAACAGTTGATTAATGTGTTAGATACATTAACACCAAGAGAAGAAAAAGTTTTAAGATTAAGATTTGGTCTTGATGATGGAAGAGCTAGAACTCTTGAAGAAGTTGGTAAAGAGTTTAATGTAACTAGAGAAAGAATTAGACAGATAGAAGCTAAGGCTTTAAGAAAGCTAAGACACCCATCTAGAAGTAAGAAGTTAAAAGATTATTTAGATTAAGATACATTTAATTAGCACCAAAAGTGGTGCTAATTTTTGTGTTTTATATCTAGGTTTGGAAAGTACTGGTGGGATAAAAAATAAAAATCACATAACTTATTATTATAAAACTTAATAGATGAAATTTTAGAAAAAGTTAAGAGGTAGCAAAATGGATGTTAGTAAAAGAATAGAATTTATAGTTAATAATTTAGATAAAGTTGAATGTTTAGCAGATATAGGTACTGACCATGGATATGTACCTTTACGTGCACTTGAAGAAGGGAAAGCTAATAGGATTATTGCATGTGATGTAAATAAGGATCCATTAGATAAAGCAAAATTAAATGCTATATTAGAAGGAATAGGTGATGAATTAGAATTTAGATTAGGTTCAGGATTTAAGCCTTTAGACGCTGGTGAGGCAAATGAAGTAGTAATAGCAGGAATGGGCGGTAATTTAATAAGAGATATATTAGAAGCAGATCTTGAAAAAGTAAGTGCAGTAGAAATGCTAGTATTACAGCCGGCACAAAATCCGGAAATATTAAGACAATATCTTTATGAAAATAACTATGAAATAATTAAAGAAGATTTATGTAAAGATGAAGGAATCTTCTATGAACTATTTAAAGTTAAAAGAGCTGAAGGGCAAGCTATTGAACTGGATTCAATATATTATGAAGTAAGTCCGATGTTATTAAGACAAAAACATCCGTTAATGAAAGAATATTTAGAGTTAAAAGTAAAAGAATATAATAAGATATTAGGATTTATTACAGAAGAAACTGAAAGTGCAATAAATCGTAAAAAGGAAATAGAAGAAAAGATTAACATTATAAATTCGATGATTAATTATTTATAAGGTGAATGAAATGACACAAGTTTTAGATATAGTTAATAAAATGGAAAAATTCGCACCTAGCAGATTGAAAGAGGATTTTGATAATGTTGGATTGATGGTAGGTGACAAAAATAAAGCTGTTAAAAAAGTTTTATTAGCTTTAGATTGTACTATTAAGGTAATAGAAGAAGCCAAGGAGAAAAATACTGATTTAATTATAACCCATCATCCATTAATATTTATTAAACCCAAAAGCGTAACTACTGATACTATTCAAGGGCAGAAAATAATTGAACTAATCAAAAATGATATTGCCTTATACTCAAGCCATACAAACTTAGATGCAGCTAAAGGTGGAATAAATGAAAAGATAGCTGAAATGTTAGGCATAGAGGATTCTAGGTTGATAGATAAAAACACCAGGGATGAAGAGGCTGGTATTGGTAGAATAGGCCAACTTGCTAATGAAACTACTCTTCATGAATTTATCCAAAAAGTTAAGAGTGGTTTAAGTATTGATAATTTAAGAGTAGTAAGAGGAAGGGATGCTGTAAAGACTGTAGCAGTTATTAATGGCAGCGGACAAGATTTTATAGGAAGAGCTATTGCTATGGGTGCAGATACTATTGTTACTGGAGATACTACTTATCATTTTGCAGCTGATTATAAGGAAATGGGGATAAATATTATCGATGCAGGACATTTTAATACAGAATGGCCAGTATTTATCAAAGTTATGGATGGAATAAAAAACGATTTTTCAGATATAGAATTTATAGTTTCCGAAGAAGCTGAAGATCCATATGATTTTTATTAATAATAAAAAAGAGATTACATTTTTTATGTAATCTCTTTTTTTACAATAAACGAATTATTTTATAGATAAAATTATGTAAACATCTAGTAAAAATACAGTTTGCAGAAAAATATAGCGAATATTAATAAAAATATTGTAATTTTAGTTCGTATATGGTATTATTTTCATGAAGAAAAAGGAATTATATAGAAAACTGGAGGGTATACAGGGATGAGAGCGAAAAAATTAATAGCTAGATTAGCAGCAGTATCATTAATAACAGGATTAAGCTGTAATATTTCAGGTGAATCTGTAGCAGCAGCTACAGTAGGTAATGCTGCAGGTACTAAGCAGATAGATATTTTAACATTTAACGATTTTCATGGAAATGTATTAGAAAGTGGTAAGAATGTTGGTGCAGCAAAACTTACATCTGTTATTAAGGAATATCAGTTAAATGATGATAATAGTAGTGAATACGGTGTATTAACTGTATCAGGTGGAGATAATTATCAAGGAAGCGCATTATCAAATTTAACAGAAGGAGAGCCAGTATCTGCAATGCTTAAGGAAATTGGTATAGAAGCATCTGCAATTGGAAACCACGAATATGATTGGGGTTCAGATAAAATATCTTCTTGGGCTGCAGATGGAGGATTTGATTTTGTAGCAGCTAATGTTGTTTATGAAGGAACAGAAGATATTGTTGATTATGCAGAACCTTATGTATTAGCTGAAGCTGATGGAGTAAAGGTTGCATTTATTGGGATAGCAACACCTGAAACATTAAGCTCAACTAAGGCAGAAAATGTTCAAGGAATAGAATTCTTAGACCCTGTTGAGACATTAGATAAATGGTCACAAGAAGTAAGAGATGATGGTGCAGATATAGTTATTGCTTTAACTCATTGTGGAGCATCAAATGATGAAAATGGAAATGTTGTAGGGGAAGCAGCGGATATAGCTAGAGATGCAGCAGATATCGATGCAGTAGTGGCTGCTCACAATCATGCTTTTGTAAAAGGAAAAGTAAATGGCAGACCAGTTGTACAAGCTGGATATTATGGTAGAGGATTAGGGGTTATAAGTTTTACTTTAAATCCTGATAATACAATTGCAGATTCTTCTTCAGATTATAGAAAATTATATGAAGAAACAATTACACCAGATGCAGGCATGGAAGCTATAATAAATGGGTATAATGATAAATTATCTCCGCTTTTAGCAGAAAAAGTAACAGATTTAAATTTTGACTTATCACACAACAGATATGATGGGGTAACTCCACTTGGTGTTACTGTATCTGAAGCTATGAGAGCAATTGGTGGTACACAAGTTGGTATAGCTAATGGAGGCGGAATAAGAGATAGTTTATCTGCTGGAGATTTAACAGTTGGTGATATGTATACAATTCTTCCTTTTGATAATCAATTAGTAACTTTAGAATTAACTGGGGAAGATTTAAAAGCAGTAATTGAACATGGTATAAATCCACCTTCTTTTGGTTGGGGGCAATTTGCAGGTTTAAAAGTTTGGTATGATCAAAATACTGATGAAGTTATTAAAATGGAATTAGAAGATGGTACAGAAATAGTAGATGATGAATATTACACTGTAACAACTATAGATTTCTTATTAACTGGTGGAGATTATTATGATTTTTCTAAGGCAATAAATGTAGTTGATACTTGCGAAGTTATGAGAGAAGGAATACAAGAGTATTGGAGAAATAACGGCATAGCTGAACTTGATTATGATTTATTAGTTGCAGTAGATGGTACAGAGATACCTGGCGATGAGGATAATGATGAAAATGGATCAGAAGATAATAATCCGGGTTCGGGAGATGATAATACAGGAGCTGGCGATGATAACTCTGGTACAGGAAATGATAATTCAGGTTCAATAGGAGATCAAGGTGGTTCAGTGGATAAAGATAATGAAGCGGAAATTATTATTGAAGAAAATAAATCTGATATAGCAGATGGTAATGGTGAAAAAGATGAAACTGTAAAAGGAGACAAGCTTCCAGCAACAGGGGCACCAATATCTAGCAGTGTAGTTGTTATCTTATCAGTGTTAGTTATTACTCTAGGAGCAGTAATATATAAAAATAAAGAAGAAATAGCATAAAATAAGTAAAAGTATTACTGGCGGTGTTTTTATAACATTGCCAGTAATTTTTATGTATTAAATAATTTATATAAATAGTATGTAATATCAAAATTTGAATATATTTAATAAGGGAATAAATATGATGGAGTTGAAGTAATGTCAAAGAAAACAAATTGGGGAGAAGTAATTCGGGGAACTATTAATGATATAATATGTGCTATTAAGACGACGCCCAAAAGTCCAAAAACTCCAAATCCAACGGCAAGATTATGTGTGTTTATTTTAATTGGGATTACTTTGTTGTTTTCAGGGATAGGTATATATAGCTGGATAATAATTATTATGCTCTTTATAATTTTACAGTTTATCTAGAAAAAAACATTTGTTTTATTTTTAATATTATGATATTATAAATCTTGCGAGTGATACATGCAATCGCTGCTAGCCTTAGAGCTAGGAGAGGAAAGTCGGAGCTCCATAGGGCAGGGTGCTGGCTAACGGCCAGTCAAGGCGACTTGAAGGAAAGTGCAACAGAGATATACCGCCAGAAAGCTTTATTTAGCTTGAGATCACTTTTAGTGACTGGTAAGGGTGGAAAGGTGTAGGTAAGAGCTCACCAGCGGTATGGAGACATATCGGCTATGTAAACCCCACCTGGAGCAAGACCGAGTAATGGCATTATGGGGCTGCCCGTCCCGCCATGTGGTGTGTCGCTTGAGCTTGCTAGCAATAGTAAGCCTAGATAGATGATTGCTTAATACAGAACTCCGCTTATGGATTATCTCGCAACATGAAAAACACTAGGGAATACCTAGTGTTTTTCTTTTTGACATAAATATAAAAAAATAGCTATCCTTTGCATAAGGATAGCTATTTTTATTAATATGTAATTTGATTTTTTCTTAATGCTTCAGAAATTATGTAATCAGTATGTTTTGCTAAAATGTCATACCAGTAACATCCTAGTAAGATAATTATTGTGTCGTTAGAAAAATTTAAATATATTTCCTAAAATACCTATAGAAAATTATATATTCGGTAGATAATTTTGTCAATAGTTGTATTATTATGTAAAATTTCTGAGTTTTTATATTAAAATTTATATTTTAAAGAAAATTATTAAATGGTAAAATTAATTAGAGGGGGTTAAAATACATTAATTATTAAAAATGAGAATTTAGGAGATGGTTAAGTGATTGAATTTAACAGGTTTTATGGAGGAAAACATCATGCACTTACAATGAGTTATGATGATGGAATGATTTTTGATAGAAAGTTAGTGGACATTTTTAATAAATATGGAATAAAGGGAACATTTCATTTAAATTCAGGTAATTTTGGCAAAGAGGGATATATATCAAAAGAAGAAGTAAAAACTTTATATAGAGGTCATGAGGTAGCATGTCATACTGTACATCATGGTTACTTGGAGAGAATGCCATATGGAACGGCTGTAAATGAAGTAATGAATGATAGAAAAGCTTTAGAAGAAGCAAGTGAAAGAATTGTGAGAGGAATGAGTTATCCTTTTGGGACATACAATGATGCAGTAAAGGGGATACTGAATAATTGCAATATATGTTATAGCAGAACGGTAAATGCTACCCATGGTTTTGAATGGCCGGCAGATTTTTTAGAGTGGAATCCTACTTGTCATCATAGCGATAGATTAATGGAGATTACAGAGCAGTTTTTTGATAATAAAGATGTATGGTTTGCTTCAAGGTTGTTTTATGTATGGGGTCATAGTTTTGAGTTCCAAAATGATTGGAGTTTAATAGAGGAGTTCTGTAAAAAGATTAGTGGGCAGGATGATATTTGGTATGCTACTAATATAGAAATATATGATTATATTAATGATTTAAAAAGGCTTCAAATTACAGCTGATGAAACAAAAGTTTATAATCCATCTAATCAGGGTTTGTGGTTTTCTAGAAATGGTGAAACTATAATGATTAAAGCTGGAGAAACGTTAGAATGGTAGAAGAATGTTAATTCATGTAACTATAAAAGCTAGGTGATACATCACCTGGCTTTTATTATGTAAGTCTATAGATTAATACTTTTTCTCTATTATCGTTGTAGTATTGAGGGAACAATTTAATTTCTTTAAAGAGTTCGAAGTCAGTATAATTATCTAAAAAGTTTATATAATCCTCATGAGGATAAAATAAAATAATGTCTACAGGACGATCATTTTCAAAAGTTGAAAAAACTATATTCAATACTACTTTTATAAAGATTTTAACTGAAAAAGGATTAAAGA
>CAKVNP010000105.1 GCA_934777095.1 uncultured Clostridium sp.
AGAGACATATCCCTTATTGGATTTGATAATAATGGTACCCCTCTTGTGAATATTGATAATATTCCTTACTCCTTTAACGCCTTAAATGGAATGTGGGATTTCGCCCGTTTTACCATTGCAGATACCCATACTTCCCTATCTGATTTACCTAGTAGAGCTAAGAAAATTGAAGCTTATTATAAATAAAAAAGTCGAAGATATACTCTTCGACTTTTTTATCTATTCAGCTTCTACAGGCACCTTTTTCTTTATAGGTGGCTTTGGTGGAATCTTTTTAACAAAGGTTCCCTTTACCTTCATCTCTTCTTTATCTTTTGCTACCATTATCACTTCATTAGTTAATGAAATAGCTTTTTTAGGACAGAAGTCCTGGCATAATCCACAAAAAGTACATGAATACAAATCAAAATTCATTGTAATTTCCTGGCCGCCTTCCACGGGCTTTACTTCCTTTGTTATTGCACTTCCAGCACATACCCTAATACATAAACCACAGCCAATACACTTTTCATTATCAAATTGAAGCTTTCCTCGATAATTCTCTGCACCCTTTACTGAATTTATATCTTCTTCAGCTGTCAAAGGTTTTTTAAATAAATTCTTAATACCTTCACTTAGAAATGGAAGCTTAAACATAATATTCTTCCTCCCTACGTTCATTTAATATTTTAACAGCTTCTAATATTCCTTTAATTATAGCTTCTGGTTTAGGAGAACATCCTGCCACTGCTACATCTACCTTTACCCATTTATCTAAAGGACCATCAATACAATAGCTATCCTTAAATACATTGCCAGTAGCAGGACATGATCCTACTGATACAATTACTCTTGGTTCAGGAACCTGTGATAATACATTAAGCATCCTATCTTTAGATTGAGCTGTTACTGGACCTGTAATTAGTACAATATCTGCATGCCTTGGTGAACCTGTTAATTTAACACCAAATCTTTCAACATCATATCTTGGTCCTAAAAGACCCACTATTTCTATATCACATCCATTGCACGAACCGGTATTTAAATGATATAGCCAAGGTGATTTTACACGGGCTTTTTCCATTAATGACATTGTTTCACCTCCTAAATTTTAAAGCTAACTAAAATGTAGCTTAATAATGATAGAATTGTTGGTACTGTCCAATAAAATTTAAATAATTGATGGCTCTTATATCTTCCCATTGAACCTCTTACAATTGATATACATATTATAGATATTACTATTGCAAGCATAATTACTATTATTGTATTTACTACTAAATCAGCAATCGGGCTCCCAGATGTTACGCATACATTTCCTAGAAATAATGCTACAAATAAAATTGCCATCACATATATTTTTATGTTATGGGTCAACTTAAATAAGCTTAAATGTAAGCCAGCATATTCTACAAGCGATCCTTCACATATTTCTGTTTCAGCCTCTGCAACATCAAAAGGAGAACTGCCCACTTTAGCTGGTATTATCATTAAAAATGCAATTGCTGCCGGCAATAAAGAAATTGAAAACATAAAACTTCCATTACTTTGCTGTGCAGTATTAATCATTGCCAATGAATAAGTGGTACCTATGCCTAGAATCATTCCTGCTTTCTTACAGACTGCCAATATTGCCGTAATTAAAGGTAATTCATAAGCAATCATAGTAACTACTTCTCTTGATACTCCAATAGATGCCATTGGTGAAGCTGAAGCCATTCCCCCCACTATTAGTGCTACTGAAGGGATAACTAATAAATATATTATTACTACTATATCAGCTGTGCTTCCCACAAAATAAGCATTTCCTATTGGTATAAGCATCGGAATTACTGCAATACTTACTAAGCCCATGATTGGTGCCAGGATAAAAAGTTTTTCATTTGCATTTCTAGGTATAATTGTATCTTTTCCTAATAATTTTACGAAGTCATAAAAAGGCTGAGTTATTTTAGGGCCTCTTCGTCTTTGCATTTTTGCAACTATCTTACGATCTATTCCTGCTAATAAAAATCCTAGAAAAGTGGAAAAAATAAAACCAGGAAAGATTAATAAATAAAATAATTCTTTTAATATATCCATTTCTCCACCCCCTAAATAAATATAAATGAAAATACTATTACCACTGCTAATGCTGCTACAATCCACATTGCATAATCATTTACATTACCAGAGTGTGCCTCTTGTATGGTTTTAAAATATCCCTTAAATTCATGCTTTAATCCCCAGAATAAATCATTAGGACCTATCTTAATATCCTCACCTTTTTCTCCACCAACAAAAACATCATATTTATGATTGTTCATTAGGCCAAGTTCAGTATTTTCAGTAATGTGTCCTTCTCTTTTTAACTTACTAAATATTCCAAGATCGAACTTATCTTCTTGATATTCAATTAATTTTTCTCCTGAATCCTTTACTCCAAAATATACTATTACAAGCACGGCTAATAATAATATTATAAAGAGTAATAAAAAATTAGTTGGATTATAAACTCCACTCCATTGAAATTTTAACTCTGTTACTTTTTCTACAACAAATCTTTCTGCAAATCTATCTCCTAATACCTCTGTAATATACGTTCCTATAAATAATATGCTTTTAACTGCTGGGAATAGTATATTTTTAACAATGTATTTTGGAAATAATCCAAAAATCACAGTACCTGCAGCCAATATTCCCATAGGAATCCTCATTAACATCGGTACTTCTTTAACGGTGTTATGTTCCATTTTAAGTGGACCAAAGAAAGCCGAATGTCCTACTTTAATAAATGATGCAAGAGTCATAGCTGACACTACTGCTGCAATAATAGATACTATTCCACAGCTTCCATTTAATCCTGCCTCATAAATCATCCACTTTGATGAAAATCCATTAAAAGGTGGTATACCACTAATGGCTGCTGCACCAAATAAGAACATTGCCATTGTAAAAGGCATCTTCTTGCCTAATCCTGATACCTGGTCTAAATCTGTAGTACCAGTAGCATATAATACTGCACCAGCTGACAAGAATAATAATCCTTTAAAAATTGCATGGTTAATCATATGATATAATGCACCTGTTAAAGCTAGGCTCTGAACAGCACCGCTTTCTATCACTGCTATTCCAAGTGCTGATATAATATAACCTATCTGGGAAACTGAGTGAAAAGCCAAAAGTCTTTTAAAATCATGCTGCAACAGTGCCATTGATACTCCTATTACCATAGTAAGTACACCCCACACAATAATTAAATAACCTACAGGCTTATTAGAATTAAATCCAAAGATAACAAACACCAGTCTTATAATGGCATATACCCCTGTTTTACTCATTACCCCAGAAAGTATCATTGAGATAGAAGATGGTGCTGCCATATGGGCATCTGTTGGCCATGTGTGGCAGGGAACCATAAATGCCTTAACTGCATATCCTACTATCATAGTTACAAATGCCATAATTACTACTGTTGATCTGCTTTCAGCAGTTGCCAATATTCCTGTTATTTCTGCAAGATTTAAAGTTTTTGTTTCTGCATAAAGAAGTACTGTTCCCAAAAGAACTAAGGAAGAACCTAGCGAACCTGTGACAATATATTTAAAAGCAGCTTCTACAGACTTAGCCTTTCCATTCCTAAAAGCCGTTAAAGCTATTGCTGCAAAAGTCATAATTTCAAGCATTACATACATATTAAATAAGTCACCAGTATAAACAAAACCAACCATACTAGTTACTAATAAAAGGAATAAAACATAATATTTATCTAATCCATTATCTTTGCTCATATATTTTATTGAATAGATAATAGATAGTAATGATGCTGTAGTAATGATAAGACCTAGAAATAGCCCTAAAGCATCTACTTCCATCCCTATTCCATATGCTTGTCCTTTTAATGGTGTCCAATTTCCTAGCCATACTGTAAGTATCCTGCCATCTATCAGTACTGGTTTAATCATTAAACAAGTAGCAATAAATGATACTGCAACTGCACAAACAGCTAATATTCTTTGAATATTTAAATATTTATTTTTAATTAACCCTGCAATAAATGCCGTTGCCATTGGGGTAACTATCGCTATTAATGGAAGATTATTAATTAATTCATCGCTCATCCTCTAATCCTCCTAACCTCATCTGCAGATATGCTTCCGTAATGATCATTTATTTTAATTACTATTGATAACGCTAATGCTGAAACGCAGGCTCCAATTACTATAGAAGTAAGTGTTAATGCCTGTGGAATTGGGTCAACAAACTTTGTTGCTCCATCTGTAAATATTGGAGTTGTTGCCTCTGCAATATATCCTACTGATATGAGTAATAAATTTATTCCTGAATCCATAATTCCCATACCAATTACAATTTTAATTAAGTTTTTCTTTAATATAATTATTGCTATTCCTATAGATATTAATGAAACTGCTGCAATATAATTAAGGGTCATTTACTCCTCATCTCCCTTTCCTGTCAAATTAGCTATCATTATCAAAATAAGCAGTGATATTCCAGCAAATACTTTAAAGCCAACAGCAAAGTTCATTAAAAATATACTTCCTGAAGAAAGCAGATCTCCTGGATTTCCTGTAGCGAATATATTTCTAAAAAATACTCCACCAAACATCAATCCTAAAAAAGCTAATATAATGAAAGCTAATGCTCCAATATCCTCACTTACTTTTAATCCACGCATTTTAACTTTCTTATTTAATCCTACTGAGCCATATGCCACATATATGATGGTCAGCGCACCAGCTATAAGCACTCCTCCTTGGAATCCTCCACCTGGAGATAAATGTCCATGTACTATAATATAAAGCCCTAATGTTATCATTATTGGCAATACAAAATCAGCACAACAGGCTAATATAGAATTTTTCCGTTTCCTATTTTTCATCTTTCTTAGCCTCCTCAACCTTTTTAGTTCTCCTTAGAACTGCTGCAACTCCACAGATTGCTGTAAAAAGCACCACTGATTCTCCTAAAGTATCATATCCTCTAAAATCAAATACTACTGCAGTTACTGAATTGATGGCACCAGTCTCAGGCTCTGTTTCATCAATGACAATTTGTGCTGCAGTACCTAGTTTTTCATTACAGTTAATTTTAAAAGCCACAAAAGTAAAGGAAATAAATAAAATAGCAAGCACAATATATGAAATTTTCTTTTTCATTATTTTTCCTCCTTTTGCCTAGTCTTTTTGATTTTATTTAGTGTAATAATAAATATTATTGGTGTTAAGATTGCTCCAACTACAGCTTCTGCAATTGCAACATCAGGTGCCTTCAATAATAAAAATTCTAGTGCCAAAAATGTTCCCATTACTGAAGTGGCTATAATACATTGCAATATATCATCTAAAAACAATACGCATAATGCTGAAATTACTAAGCCAATTAATATAATGGCATTCAGAACATTAAATGCTGTCATTTTATATCCCTCCCATAATGATCCCACTTTTTCTTAGTACATTCACCAGTCTTATAGGCAGCTCTTGCCATTGCATGTGAAGCTACTGGATTTGTAATAAGCAGGAATAAAACAATTATCAGGGATTTAACTCCAATGGAAGTATTGCCACTAGCAAATCCATATATACTGCAGGCAACAGCTATAGGCATTGCTCCCATAGTAGCAATATTAGTTGAAGACTGTAAGCGGCATAATGTATCTGGCATTCTAATAATCCCAACAACACCGGCAAATGTAAAAAATAGTCCGATAACTACTAGCACGATAACTAATATATCTGTTACGCCCACTATAATTCCCCCTCTAAATATTTAGATATTAATACTGTTCCAATGAATCCTAATAAAGTAACAATAAGTCCTAAGTCTAAAAAAATTGACCTCTTTTGTGTACACCCAAAAATAATCATAATAGTTCCTAACAATATATCTATTGCATCTGCTGCTAAAACACGGTCAATAATTGTAGGTCCTTTAAATACTCTATAAATCAATGCCAAGGCAAAAATGACTAAAACTATTTCTACCACTGTAAAAAAAACATTCATATTCATTATTTAAATATCCTCCCTACATATTTTTCAAAAGTACCTTTGATATCGTCAGAAGCTTTCTTCATATTTTCAGTTTCTGCATTAAGCCAATGGATATATAAATAATTTTTATTATCTTCCTCATATATATCCATAGTTATTGTTCCTGGAGTTAATGTAATGCAATTAGACAGCATAGCTAGTCCCCATTCTGATTTTAAGTCTGTATCAATTTTCACTATTGCTGGGTCTATCTTAATATCTTTAGATAATGCTGTTTTAGCTACTTGCCAATTAGCTTTAATAAGTTCCCATATATATATAGGAATAAAGATAATTAAATTAAATATTCTAAATTTCTTAAAAAGCCAAAATCCATCTTCTTTAACAAAAAATCTGCTAGTAGTAACTGCTACTACTAATGCTACTAATAAACCGGCTATTAATTCCTGAGCTCCTAATTTTAAGATATTAAAATCCTGCATTAGGAATAATACCCAAAAGATATAGGATAATATAAAAGCAGCAATAAATGATTTCCACTTCTTCATAAATGCCTCCTATTTATTATTAATTTTTTCAAGTAACCATTTCGCAAATTCCGAACTTTCTCCCTCTTCCATTGAATTAACTTTAAAAAGCTTTGCCTCCTTATTTCTAATTTTAAGTTGCTGCTCTAATTCATTTACCTTAAAATCGAAATATTTCAGCATATCATATTTAGTAAGTATAAGTGCATCTGCTCTAGTAAACATTAATGGATATTTAACTACCTTATCATCTCCTTCTGGTACGCTTAATAAGGCAATCTTTAAAGTATCGCCAATATCAAACTCTGCTGGACATACTAAGTTTCCTATATTTTCAACAATTAATATGTCTATATCTTCTAAAGATACGTCTTTAATAATATTCTTAATGGACATTGCTTCTATATGACATGCCCCTTGAGTATTTAACTGAACAACAGGTACACCTTCCTGCTGCATCTTTTCTGCATCAATCGTTCCTTCTACATCACCTTCAATTACACCCACATTTATGCCATACTTCTTTAACTCATTTATTAAATTGAGAATAAATGTAGTTTTACCAGCTCCGGGAGAACCCATTATATTTATTAAAGTTACTCCTCTATCCTTAAGATACTTTTTTACTTCTTCATGGCAATTTTCATTC
>CAKVNP010000106.1 GCA_934777095.1 uncultured Clostridium sp.
GGATAATATACAGTTAATCTTAGTTGATGATGGCTCAAAAGATAATTCAAGAAATATACTAAATGATTATGCTGAAAAGTATAAAGAAATAACAGTAGTATTTTTAAATGAAAATACGGGAGGACCTGCTGGGCCAAGGAACCTAGGAATTGAATTATCAAACGCTGAGTATATTACTTTTATTGATGCAGATGATTGGTTTGAAATTGATGGACTAGAAAAACTATATAACATCATAAAAGAAACAGGTGATGATTATATAGTAGGAAAGACTATAGAAGTAAAAAATGGGGCATCTAGAATTGTTGGTAAGCAGGAATCGTGTAAAGAAAGACGTAGTGTTGATCCATTTGAAATAAATGATATTTTTAAGCATTTAGGGCCAAGAGCAAGAATGGTTAAGTCGAATATAATAAAGGATAATAATATTAAATTTCCACATATGAAGTTTGCAGAAGATAAACAGTTCTTTATAGACGTTTTGCTACAATGTAAAAAGATATCTACTACAACGGATATCATATACTATTTAAATAGAAATGATGAAAATGATACTTCGTTAACAAAACAGACTAATACAATGCAAAAGATGGATACTAATATAAAAGTTATTAAATATATAAAATCCAAGAACCTGCCTGTTGAGAAGGAAAGAATAATATTAAATAGATTATACGAATATGATTGTATAACAAGGTTATTTAATAGAAAAGCATTTTTAGATTCTAAAAATAAGGAACAGTTTTATAAAAAGTATCAAGAAATTTTAGATACTACAAAGGATCTTAGATATGATTTTACTGAAGATATTAAAAGTGAAATTAATTATAAGATAAATGAATTGTTTAATGAAGGAAAAGATAATTCTATTATTAAACTTATAAAATATTCTAGATTAAAGGATAGATCTAAAAAAACTTATGATATTATAAATAATAAGCCATATTTAATAGCAGATTTCTTAGAGGATAAACATAAGAATATACCTATGAATATGTTTGCTGCATATAAAAATTCTTATATTAAAGATAATAAGTATGTAATAGAAATAGAAGCCTATGGCAATTTTTTAGATAATATTGATTCATTTGTTGTAGAAAAGAGATGCGATGAATATTCTGCAGACAATGTACACTATTATGAAGTTGAAAGAGAAGGAAATAATATAAAAGTTGAGTTGGATTTGGAAAAACTTGCATTCTTAGAAAGTACTACGTATAAAGTATTTTTAAGATATAATGGGCATTATGAACTTTTTATTTATAATAATGAAAAGAAAATTGGTAAGGAAAAAGAAATTGTTCAATTATATACAACTATTAATAGTAATATTGGATTAAAAATAAAATAAAAAATTTAAATATATATAATAAAATCAAGCGACAAAATTTTAATATGGAGCAGATAAAAATGATAAAGAGTTTAAAGTATGTAATAAGCGAAAATATACATAATTTATTTAGGATTTTTTCCATTGCAAGATATGAATTGTTAGCGGATATGAGAGAATCAAAACTAGGAATAGTATGGAACGTATTAAATCCACTAATTTCAATATTAACATATGGATTTGTATTTGGATTAGGTATAAGAGGAGGAAAACCTGTAAATGGGATAGCTTTCTTTGACTGTATGATTGCTGGAGTAAGTATTTGGTTTATGCTTTCACCATGTATTACGGGGGGAGTAAATGCAATTTATTCAAAAAGGAATATAATAAATAAAATGAAATTTCCAATAAGTATTTTACCAGCAACGGTAGTGTTAAAGGAAACATTTAATCATTTATTTATGTTAGCTATTGTTTATATAACGTTAATTGCTAGAGGAATGAAACCAAGTATATATAATTTACAGATTATTTATTTCTTAATTTGCGCTATGGCATTTTCAATTTCATTATCTATGGTAACATCAGTTTTAAATATGTTTACAAGAGATGTGAAGAAGATGGTAAGTGCAAGTATGAGAATGTTAATGTATCTTACTCCTATTTTATGGACTATGGAAAAGCTTCCGCATACTATGCAGATAATAATGAAATTAAATCCTTTATATTATATAGTTGAAGGATATAGAGATTCATTCTTTTATCATGGAGGGCTATTATTACACTATAAGAATATGATATGGTTCTGGTTTGTAGTTGTTATTCTATTCTCATTAGGAAGTATATTATTACATAAAAATAGACATAAATTTATTGATTTAATATAAATGGAGTGAAGAATATGGAAAAAAAGTATGCTGTAGAGTTTAATAATGCATCAAAAATATTCAAATTAAAAAGTTCTCATGGTGATAATGCTGATGTGAAAAAAATGTTCTATGCTCTTAGGGATATAAGCTTTAAGATTGAACAAGGGGAAGTTGTTGGTGTATTAGGTAGTAATGGATCAGGAAAATCTACTTTATCAGCTATTTTAGCAGGTGTATCTGAAGTTGATGAAGGAGAAGTTAAAATTAACGGTGAGCAGGCTTTAATTGCAATAAATGCAGGATTAAATAACCAATTAACTGGATATGAAAATATTGAACTAAAGGGTGCGCTTTTAGGATTATCTAAAAAGAGAGTAAAAGAAATTACAGAAGGAGTAATTGAATTTGCTGAACTTGGTGATTTCTTGAACCAACCAGTTAAAAATTATTCTAGTGGAATGAAAGCAAGATTGGGATTTTCAATTTCAATTAATCTTGATCCAGATATAGTTATTATAGATGAAGCTTTGTCAGTTGGGGATAGTGCATTTAGCGCAAAATGTTTATCTAAAATTAATGAATTTAAAGAAAATGGAAAGACTATATTCTTTATCAGCCATTCCTTAAATCAAGTTAAATCTTTTTGTAATAAGGGTCTTTGGATTGAAGGCGGAAAGTTAAAGCAATATGGAGAAATTCAAGATGTTGCTAAAAATTATAATGATTATTTAGAGTCTTACAAGAAGTTAAATAATAAAGAAAAAAATGCAGCAAGAGATAAGATATTTAAAGAAAGAGTATTTGAAGTGAGAGCTAAAGGGGTAAGAGCCTTTGTTCATAGAATAAGAAATAAAAATAAATAAAAATAAATAAAAATAATATGAATTTTTTTGAAAGATACATATTTATACAATTGATAAAAGAAAATATTATTAATATAAGCATACATTAAGGAGAATATATTATGAAAAAGATAATTACATATGGAACATTTGATTTATTTCATATTGGACATCTAAATATATTAAAAAGAGCAAAACAATTGGGAGATTATCTTATAGTTGCAGTATCAAGTGATGATTTTAATGCATCTAAGGGAAAAAAATCTTACAATTCATTAGAGGACAGAATAGCTATTTTAAAAGCTATAAAGTATGTAGATGAAGTAATTGTAGAAGAGTCTTGGGATCAAAAAGTTAAGGATGTTCAAAAATATGACATTGATACTTTTGTAATGGGGCATGATTGGGAAGGTAAATTTGATTTTTTAAAGGAATACTGTGAAGTTGTTTATTTACCAAGAACAGAAGGCATTTCAACTACTAAGATAAAAGAAGATTTAAAGGTAGTATAGTAATTAAGGTGCATGAAGTTATGCACCTTATTTTGTGCTATATCGAATAAGTGTTATTAGGAGGGATATTGTGTTACAAAGTAATATAATATATTTGAATAAATTATTTTTTGCCGAGGAAAAGTTATATTTTAAAGTATTTAATAAGGAAAAGACCACATTTTATTTATCTAGTAGAGAAAATACTATAAATACAGAAGCAAGTGATAATTATTTAGACTTAAAAAAGGTAATTGTCGATAATTATGAAAATGTGGTTAAAGAAAGCAGATATAGATTAATTGCTCTTAACGATAAAAATGAGGAAATTAAAGTTTTTGCCAGTGAATATATGGAAGGGAAACAGTATATTTGTAAAAATACTAATATTATTGTAAATGAAATTACATTTAATATAGATGTGTATGTTAAAAGTGGCGCAATTATAATCGATATAATTAATTCAAATGAGAAGCAGATTATAGCTAATGTCAATAAAGTGATAATGACTGATAAAACATTAGAGTTAGAGCTTGAATTTGCTAAGCTTGAAAATAATGAGATAAATGATTCCATTGATAAAATTAAAAAGCCGTATATTTTACTAGAGGAAGATAATGTTGAATTATCAGTTAAGAAAAATAATTTAGTATATAGACCATTAGAAGTAAATAAAAACATTGCAATATTTAAAATAAATTTAAGTGATTTTGAAAATATGAAAGAAGGCAGATTTAATTGCCATATTCATATAGGATCTGCAAGAGTATTATTTGATATGAGTGAAGAAATTCAATTAAAGAAGATACTATGTGATAATGAAGAAAATTTTATAAGAATTATTTATATATACACATCAGATAAAGAATTATCTATAGAAGCTAAAGATAATTTCTCGATAAATCCACTAGTGAAAAATATTAACATAAATAATGAAATCAAGTTTTCGGGAAGTATAAATTGCGATTCTAGTATTGCGATTTATAATAATGTTGATTTAGTAATACGTTTTGTAAGCAGAAATAAAAGTCATGCATATCCAAAAGAAGCTGTAATAAAGGGCGGAAAATTTGAAGTTACTTTAACTAACAGCGAAATATTTGCTCTAAGAGATATGTTTAATGGACAATGGGATCTTCAAGCAGAATTATTTATTAATGATAAGCAGGTGTTTGTAACTCCTTTAATTTTACAAAATGGTATGCCAGGCCAAGATTTGTTAAAAGAAAAAATAGTATTAGATAAATATACAGTATATGCTATACCGTATACTGCAAAGGAGTCAACTAATTTATCATTAAGATTTGATAATCCGACTTCAATAGCTAAAATAATAAAGATTAGAATAAAGCAGGATATAATTAGTTTCAGATTAAGAACAAAGAAAAAAATAAGTGATGATTTTAATGATTATATAGCTAATATAAAAGCTGATAACCAGATTATTGAAATGAGAAAAGTTAAGAAAAATGGAGAAAAAACATTTACTATATCATTCCAGGTAAAAGATATGGATAAGTTTGTTGATTTTATTACAACAAATGGTTTAACAATCATCCAAGATATAAATGGTGAAAGATTTATAGATAATATGAATGATATAGATAAGGATATAATTATTAGGAACATAAAAGAACAGATAGTTAAATCTAAAAAGTATAAAAAATTATGTGTTAAGTTATATAATAAATTATTCATGAAGATGAAAATTAATAAGAAAAAGGTGTTATTTGAAAGTTTCCTTGGAAGAAATTGTTCAGGAAATCCTAAATATATATATGAGCAAATGATAAAGGATGGTCTTGATAAAGAGTATAAGCTTATTTGGATTTTAAATGATTTAAGTGAAGAAATAAGTGGAAATGGGAAAAAGGTTAAAAGAAAGAGCCTAATGTATTATTATCATATGGCAACATCAAAGTATTGGGTATTTAATTGTAGACAAGGGAATGAAATTAAAAAGAGAAAAGAAAATGTATATCTGCAAACTTGGCATGGTACTCCATTAAAGAAATTAGGAATGGATATGGACAATGTAAGTATGGCAGGACAAAACAATATAATAAGTTATAAAGATACATTGTATAAAAACACAAGAAGATGGGATTATTTATTATCTCAAAATGATTATTCAACTGAAATATTTAGAAGATGCTTTGCTTTTGATAAGAAGATGCTTGATTATGGATATCCTGCAAATGATATTTTATATAATGAAAATACACCTGAAAAAATTAATTCAATAAAAGATAAATTTAACTTACCTAAGGATAAGAAAGTAATATTATATGCTCCAACATGGAGAGATAATAACTTTATGAAAAAAGGCCACTACAAAATGGATATTGAGTTAGATCTTAAGAAGATGCAAGAAGAATTAGGTAATGAATATATTATTCTTTTAAGAATGCATTATTTAATAATGAATTCGATTAATATAGAGGATTATAAAGGATTTGTATATGATTTCTCACAAGGATTTGATATTCAGGAATTATACCTAATTTCAGATGTGTTAATAACTGATTATTCATCTGTTATGTTTGATTACTCAAACTTAAATAGACAAGTAATATTCTTTGCATATGACATTGAAGATTATAGGGATTCATTAAGAGGATTCTATTTTGACTTTGAAAATGAAGCACCAGGACCAATAGATAGAACTACTGATGAAGTAATATATTCATTAACTCATTTAGATGAAGTATATGAAAAATATAAAGATAAAAAAGATGCGTTCTATAATAAATTCTGTCATATAGATAATGGTACTGCTGCTGTTAAAGTAATTAATGAAGTATTTAAAGAAAAATAAATTATAAATATACAGATAAAGATAAAAATGTAGATAGAGCAACGAAGTAATAAAGGGGTAGAGAATGATTAATATTACAGATAATAAATATAAGGTGTTTTGTGTTACTTTCAATATTGGAGAGCAATTTGGAGGTATGACTGCATCTTTATTAAAGCGCGCAAAAATATTCGGGGAACAAAAGAATTTACCAGTAAATATTATTACTTATGCACTAAATTATGATTTAAGAAGAAATATAGAAAAGAATAAGGGAAGTAAAATAGGTGACAATACAACTATTTTAAACTTATATGAGTTTTATGCTGGAGAAGAATTTATAGCAGATAAAATTACTGAATATAAGAGTGAAGAATTAGATTATACATGCATAAAAGAAGATGATAAGCAGATCTATAAATTTTATAAAGATGATAAGCTTGTTATGGAAAAGAATTATGAGGACTTTGAGGGCAGATTAAGCTATATAATGTATTATGATGATACTGAAAAGAAGATTAAAAAAGAAGAATTTGATACAAATGGATACCTAAGAAGAACTGTTTACTATGATAATAATAAAAGAAAGATAAATAGGATATTATATTATCGATTTGATGGAACATGTTATTTAGAAAAGGATATAAGTTATAAAAAGAAATATATCGTAAATAATATATATAATTATGATAAATCAGGAAAAGTAGTAAATAGATTTAAAAATGATGAAGAATTAAAAAATTATTATTTAAATTCTATTACAGGTGATGCGGAATATA